>NZ_JBSFUU010000098.1:0-35692 GCF_053591955.1 Streptomyces sp. NPDC002845
GCCGACCTGGGATTCGTCGGCCTCGACGACAGCGGCCCCGACGCCGACCCGGCAGTGATCACCGGCCACAAGGCCGCCCGCAACCGGCCCCTGACACGAGGCCAGAAGCTGTCCAACACGGCACTGGCGGCCGTCCGGGCACCCGTCGAGCACGGCTTCGCCCGCCTCAAGAACTGGCGCGTCCTCGGCAAGGTACGCACCGACCCCGCCTGGGCGACCGCCCTGGTCCGGGCCCTGCTGGTCCTCACGAACCGCGAAGTCGCCCGATGACCAACGATCTTCACCAAAGTCATCCGCCCACGACCAGCACGAGCACCCCGAACCCCACGCACACCAGCCCCGTGACCAGCAACTTCAGCTTGCACACCTCTCAATCGTGCGCGCAGCTACAGCCTCAAGCACCTGGCGGAGAGCGCCATGGGTCACTACGTCACTAACGGCGAGCTCATCGGGGCCGCCATCAACGCCGGGTACCCGTACCGACGGGAAGGCGGCGGGTCGCCTAACGCGCTGTTCGGAATGAGTTCGCGCAGCATCACCGCGTTGCAGCAGCGGCTTGGGCGCCGATGCCCCACGCCTCCGGGTGACGCCGCATAGGAACCCTGCCCAGGACCGATTCATGCCCTGTGATCGCGCGGGCTCTGAGGCCGTGCCAGTCCCTCCCGGAACAAGCTGTCACGGGGGTGCTGCTCGACGACCTGTGGGAGCACGGGATCAGCGGCCTTGCCGCGTATGGCCACGTCGTCGAGCGAGGCAATGACATCGAGAACCGAGCGCGGCTCGAACTGCCCCGCCACCCGCTTCGCCTTGCTACGCACATTGTTCGGCGTAGGGCCGGCGTCGAGGACCGAGTGGTGCCACAGCCGGCTGTGGTGGGCGCACCGGTTACGCAGGTAGACCAACGACCTCACACGGTAGGCGAACCCTGCCTTCGCGACCCCGACGCTGGTCGCCATGGAGTCGGCCAGTGAGAGGTGTGCAAGCTGAAGTTGCTGGTCACGGGGCTGGTGTGCGTGGGCATCGGGATGCCCGTGCTGGTCGCTGGCAGGTGACTTTGGTGAAGATCGTCGGTCATCGGGCGACTTCGCGGTTCGTGAGGACCAGCAAGGCCCGGACCAGGGCGGTCGCCCAGGCGGGGTCGGTGCGTACCTTGCTGAGGACGCGCCAGTTCTTGAGAGACGCGAACGCGTGCTCGCACACCGCGCGGACGGACGCGATCAGCTGGTTGACCTGCTTCTTCGCCGGGGTTAGCGGCTTGGTGGGGTGATGGCCGCCGGGCCGTTCGCTGCGTGGAGGGGCGGTGAAACGACGGTCGAGCTGTCATCCGTCTGCGGCGACGGGCAGCCGGAGTACGAAACT
Source organism: Streptomyces sp. NPDC002845 (assembly GCF_053591955.1). Taxonomy (NCBI): domain Bacteria; kingdom Bacillati; phylum Actinomycetota; class Actinomycetes; order Kitasatosporales; family Streptomycetaceae; genus Streptomyces; species Streptomyces sp. NPDC002845. The sequence continues at coordinate 1,360 of NZ_JBSFUU010000098.1, forward strand.
GGCCCCGCCCTCCTCCGCCGTGCCGGCGGTGAGGGTGCCGCCGTGGCGCAGTGCCACGTCACGGGCGATGGCCAGGCCGAGCCCGGCACCGCCGTCGTCGCGGCTGCGGGCGTCGTCGAGGCGTACGAAGCGGTTGAAGATCCGCTCGCGCTCTGCCTCCGGTACGCCGTCGCCGTCGTCGGCCACCTCCAGCACGGCCCGGTCGCCGTCCTGGCGGACCGATACCCGTATCGTGGTGGCGGCATGCCGCTGGGCGTTGTCCAGCAGGTTGCCGAGGACCCGTGCCAACTGCCCTCGTGCCCCGGCAACTTTGAGGTCGGCCAGTTCTGTGACCCGCACCGGATGCCGGTCCCCCACGCGCTGGGTCAGTTCCTCGCGGACGAAGGTCGGCAGTGCCACTGGGGTGTCGCCCGGCTGCTCCCCCGCGTCCAGCCGGGCGAGCAGCAGCAGATCGTCCGCGAGCCCCTGCAGCCGTACGGTGTCCTGCGCAGCACCGTCCACGTCCAGCAGCTGCGGGTGGGCGAGGCCCACCTCCAGCTGGGTGCGCAGTGACGCGATGGGGCTGCGCAGTTCGTGCGAGGCGTCGGCCACGAAGCGGCGCTGCCGCTCCACCGCGGCCTCCAGAGCGGAGAGCGTTTCGTTGATCGTACGGGCGAGCCGGGCCACCTCGTCGCGGCCGGCCGGTTCCGGCACCCGGCGGGACAGATCGGTGCTCGCGGTGATCTCCGCCATCCCCTGCCGGATCCCCTCCACCGGCCGCAGCGTGCGGCGCGTCACCAGGACGGCGACCCCGGCGACCACGGCGAGCACAGCGGGCAGCCCGGTGAGCATGGCGCGGCCGGCCCGGGAGACGGCCTGCTCCTTTTCGGCCAGGGAGGCACCCGCGTAGACGGTGACCGGGACGCCGTCCGAGGTCACGCTCCGCACCGCGACCAGGCTGAAGTCCTCCTTGTCGGCGGCCTCTTCGCCCTCTGTCACCTCGCCACCCCGGTCGACGGGCAGCGTGATGGTGCCCACCTCGGCGGCGTGCTCGCCCTCGCCCAGGTCGAGGGACGGGGGTTCGTCCCCCATCATCTCGACCTCAGCGACCACCGGTTGATCACGCAGCACCTTTGACGCCCCCAGCACCTCGCCCTTGTCGTCCACCACCTGTATGGGGACATGAGCCCGTTCGGGCGCGTCGTCGTTCAGCCCGTCGATGCCGCCGACTTCCTTGGCGGCCACGCCCGTGACCTGTGCCGCCACCTCGCGTGCCGTCGCCTCGGCCTGCTGCCTGGCGTCGGCGGCGAGCCCGGCGCTCAGCCCCGCGATGACCCCCACACCGGCAGCGACCAGGGCCACCGCCACCACGGCCGTGGCGCCCAGGGCCGTGCGCGTCCGTCCCCACGCCCTACGCACCCACATCGACCAGCCGGTACCCGGCACCGCGCACGGTGCTGATCCATCCCGCGCCCAGCTTGCGGCGCAGGGCACTCACATGGACCTCGACGAGGTTGACGTCCCCGTCATAGGCGTGATCCCAGGCGGACTCCAGGATCTCCGCCTTGGACACGACCTCCCCCGCGCGCACCGCGAGCTGCTCCAGGACCGCGAACTCCTTGGCGGTCAGGGCAACCTCCCGCTGTCCCACGGTGACCTGCCGCCTGCCCGGGTCCACCGCCAACGCGCCGAGCCGGAGCACGAGGGCCGATCCCCGCGTCCGCCGACGCAGCAGCGCCCGTACCCGGGCCAGGAGCACCACGTAGGAGAACGGCTTGGTCAGATAGTCGTCGGCGCCGGTATCGAGCCCTTCGGCCTCGTCGTACTCACCGTCCTTGGCGGTGAGCATCAGCACCGGTGTGTCGTTGCCGGCCGACCGCAGTGCCGAGCACACCCGGTAGCCGTTCATCCCCGGCAGCATGAGGTCGAGGACGATCAGGTCGTACGCCCCTTCCTGCGCACGGTGCAGTCCCTCCCGGCCGTCGTGCACCACATCGACGGCGAACCCCTCCGCCGTCAGGCCCTTGGCCAGCGACACGGCCAGACGCCGCTCGTCCTCCACGATCAGCAAGCGCATGCCCCAAGAGTGCCAAACCGCACCTGAAGCGATCTTCAGGTGACTTCAGCGTGGCTTCAGCAGCGTCGTGCGACGGTCTTCCCTGTCAACAGCCGCTCAACAGAAGCGGCTCACATCGACAACCCTTCAGGAGCAACCATGAAGCGCAAGCTGGCGATCGCCGCTGCCATTGCCGCCGCCACGCTGGCCGTGGGCGGTACCGCCTACGCCACTTCGCAGGACTCCGGCACGCCCGCCACCATGGTCGACAGCGAGCAGAAGCTCGGAAACGGCCAGGAGGCCGACGTCGACGTCGTCGAGGGCGACGAGGCGTCCACCACGACCACCACCATGGTCGACAGCGAGAAGGAGCTCGGGAACGGCCAGGAGGCCGACATCGAGTACGAAACCCCCGCCACCATGGTCGACAGCGAGGACGAGCTCGGGAACGGCCAGGAGGCCGACATCGAGTACGAAACCCCCGCCGCGGGCTGAGGTCGTCCAGGGCGACACCCACCACCAGGACGACTGACATCGTCCCGACGCCGGACGGGCTCATTCTCGGCCCGTCCGGCTCGGCGACGGATGGCCGCCGCTCGGCCTGCGCGTGAAGTCACGCAACGCCAGGTCCACGAATCCTCATTGGGCGCGTTTCAGCCTGAAGTTGCTGGTCGTGAGGCTGGTGTGATGGCTCTTCCTGGTGCTCGTGCTGGTCGTGGGGGGATGTCCGGGCTGTAGATCATCTGTCAGCGGGCGACCTCGAGGTTGGTGAGGACGAGGAGGGCCCGCAGGAGAGCAGTGGCGTGCCGGGCGTGAAGACGGAGCTTGGTCAGGATGCGCCAGTTCTTCAGGTGGGCGAAGGCGTGCTCGCAAGCGGTGCGTTCGGCCGACCAACTTGTTGATCAGCTTCTTCGCGCGGTCGCCCACCTCGGATCCGTGCTTGTCATCGTGCCGGTCGGCTGCACACGCATGGCATGAGAGGCACAGCAAACTGGCGGACCGCGACGTCGTCGCGCTCCGACGCCCCGGTGGGCGCATCACTCCGTGACCCCCACGCCCGCATCTCGCCCGCCGACTCGGCCGGGCTGTCGCCTACCTGCCGGGAGTCGCGACCTTCTCTGCGGTAGCTGTCGACGCCCATGCGGCTGACTGGACCGACCTTGCTCGACTGCTCGGTCGAGGGGAGTTCGCCGACATGTTCAGCTGCCCAGCGACACCCCCGTCGGACTGGACCCCGTCTTCGTTCTCATAAGAAGCGCGGCGGGTCAGCGACATGCTGATGCCATCGTCGCAAGACGGCAAGAGCATCGCCGTTCTCCTATCGGCACGGGACGAGGAGCTTTGCCAATAAGAAGGTTTGACGGCGACTCGGGCCTCCCTTGCCCATCGATGTCCTGTGCACTCTCTTCCCGGGGCAGGACGGGATGCTGAAGATGAGCGTTCCGTTCGCGCCTGGGGTCAAGAGTCGAACTGCAGCCCCTATCTGTCGCTGGGCCACGTCGACGCATCCACGCGCAACGCCTTCGTCACCAGCATGACGACCTCCCTCTACCGGTTCCTGTCGGCCTCTCCCCGCACCTGAAACGCCACGAACGGTGGGTGGGTCCGCCGACAGGTCACCGAGGAGAGCAGCCGATCGTCCGGGAAGTGATCCGGTCAGGACAGGGGGAGCAGTTCGAAGCGGTCGAACGTCATCCAGTGGCTGCTGGACGAGGCGTTCTTCCCGACGACCTTGAACTGCAAGGTGTGCCGGCCGGCGGTGAGCTTGAGGTGACCGAAGGTGGTTCGGTAGTACTCCGCGGCGGTGCCGTACTCGTCCTGTGGCGAGCCGAATGCCTTGCCGTCGACGTAGAGCTGGAAGAAGCCGCGGTTCGTCAGCTTCTTGAGATGGGCGCTGAGCTCATAGCGCGCCGTGGCAGGCACGTTGACCGTGTAGGTCACGGACTGGCCGACCGCGGTGGACTCCAGGGCGCTGGCCTGGCCGGAACTGGCTTCCGCCTCGGCGAAGTTGCGGCGCACGACGCCCGGGGTCGAGGTGACGGGCAGCGACTCGGCCTCGTAGACCGTCTTGGGGCTGCCGGCCACGACCGGGCTGACGTCGAAGCGCAGCGAGGCGCTGGCCGGGAGCGCCGGCAGGGTCACCTTTGCCGTGTTGCCGGTCACCGTGTAGTCGCCCTCCAGGACCTTGACCGGGTTGGTCAGCTCCGCGACATCGTCGAAGCGGGTGGCTCGGAGCCGGATTTTGCCGTTGCGCTGCAGGGTGGTGGGGATGTTGCGCAGGTCGAGGGTGACCGTGTGCGAGGTGGTGGTCTGGTTGCCGATCAGGCCGGTGGAGCGGCGCTGGGTGGTGTCTACGGCGGTGAAGGCGTCCACGGTGGTGGCGGAGGAGGACGTGGTGCGTATGAGCCGTCCGGTCATGTCCTTGTAGGTGTTGTAGTTCCACCACACCCCGCGCGGCAGGTTCGCGCTCCGGGTCGTGGCGTTGCCCAGGGTCGCTACGAAGTCGGGGTTGTCTCCGACCCATTCCCAGGCGGAGTAGAGCCCGTCGGTCAGTCCGTTGGGCACGCTGCGTTCGAACTGGGCGAGGTAGCGGACGTTGACGCCCGCGTCCCATGCGTCCGCCTTGCCGTATCCGGTGCCCTGGTACTCGGTGATCGCGATGGGCATCGGGGTGATGCCGTTGTCGATCATCCACTGCTTGATCTGGGCGGTGTGGCCGGGGATGTCGGGTGCGCCCGCGGTGAGCTCGTGCCAGGAGAGCACCTGGGGCAGGCAGCCGTTCTGCTTGCAGTAGGTGAGGAACTGGGTGAGCCGCGCGAAGCTGTAACTGGACAGTTCGGGAGCCTGCACCTTGAGCGCGGAGTCACGGGCCTTGAGGGTGTCGTAGGCGACGTTGTGCGCGTCGAGGTAGCTGGTGAAGGGCCGCGAGGTGGAGTTCCACTGCAGGTCCGGTTCGTTCCAGGTGATCCAGGAGTAGACCTTGTAGCCGCCCGCCTGGGCTTCGTCGTAGACACCGTTGACGATGCGCCGCCAGCGGTCCTGGTCGCCGCCGTCCCCCGGCCGGTAGCTGTAGTCGGGGTTGGTGGGGTCGCCGGAGTAGTAATAGACGCCGACCTGCAGCCGCGCCCCCGTGTCCTTGACACGCTTGTAGGTGGGGCGGTCGAACAGGCTGGGCAGGTTCTGGTGGTGGTCCGCACCGCGGATCGCCCGGACCTTGACGCCGTCGACGAGGTACTGGGCGGGCGAGTTGGCGTCGATCCCGTGCAGGTACCCGCTGGCGACCTGGTGGGACGGCCCGACGTCGGCGCCGTAGTCCACCGTCACCGTGATGGAGTCCGCCTGCGCGGGTGTCACCCCGATCAGTGTGCTCATGAGCGCCGCTGTCGCGGCCACGGTGAGCACTTTGCGGATTCTCATCGTTGAGATCTCCCTTCGGTTGTCTCGCATGGGGGTGCCGGCCCGCCCTTCGTCACCACGACGGAGGGTGGGAGTTTCGGGGGTCAGGCCGTCCGGTAGGTGTCCATGCGCCCGCACATACCTCAGGCGCGGTCGTCCGGCGCGGGTGCGTCCACTGCCGTGACCTGTGCGTCCCGCAGGTGCCCGGCAGCGGCGAAGGAAATCGCTTTCCGGACCGTAGGGCCGACTCCGGATGCGCGTCAATGCACACGTCAACGCTGTCCCCTACGCGGTCGGAACTCGCCCATCCGTCCCTCCGCGACCCGACCGGAGCGGGTCACCCGCGAGCCCTACAGTCGGTGAACAGGTCAAACGCCGCACTGCCGCCTGCCACAACAGGACAGAGGATCATCGGCGCGACGCGGACCGGGGTTCTCGATCACGTATCGTCCAGTTGCGTGCAGTAGTGCAGTCGGTCGCCCGACACTCGAGGAGGCACCACGATGTCCGACGTGGCCAGATCCCCTGTCACGTTGCGTGACGTCGCGGCTGCGGCAGGCGTCTCGGTCACGACCGCGTCCCGCGTCCTGGGCGGCAGTACCCACGCGGTCTCGTCCGCGACCGGCGAGCGTGTGCACACGGCCGCCGCGGACCTGCGCTACACGCTCAACGCATCCGCGCGGGCGATGCGACGGATCAGCGAGGCGGTCGCGCTCATCGCGGACGACCTGACCACACCGTCCATGGCCATGGTGGTCGCCGCGATGGAGAGGCAGGCCCGGAAGGCGGGCGCATTCGTACCCGTGCCCTCGACCCGCGCGACCCCGGACAGGCAACTGCGGACCGTCCGACTGCTGCGCGGCCTGCGTCCGAAGGCACTGGTTCTCACATCCGGACGACTGCGGGGCAACCGACTCGAAGAGCAACTGCTCAGGGAGTTGCGGGCATACGAGCGCGAGGGTGGCCGGGTCGTCATCGTCGGCGCCGCGGAGGAGGAGTTCGACTCGATCGACCTTGACAATCACGGCGCCGGGTACTGCGTGGGCAACTACATCGCGCAGTCCGGTCATTGCAACGTGGTGATCCTCGGGTCCGAACAGGGCACGGCGAACTTCTCGGCGCGTGTCTCCGGCTTCGTCGACGGGCTGACCAGCATGGGGGTCCCCGCTTCGGCCATCCGTACGGTGAGCTGCACGGGCGACCGCCGGGGCGGCTTCGAGGCGGCACGCGGACTGGCAGACCAGGGGACAGCGGCGATCGACGCCGTGCTCGCCGTGAACGACGCGGTCGCCATCGGCGCGATGTCGGCATTCCGCGCCGCCGGGGTCAGGGTGCCCCACGACGTGTCGGTGACGGGGATCGACGACATCCAGCTCGCGGTCGACGTGACCCCCCAGTTGACCACGGTCGCGCTGCCGCTGACCGACATGGGGGCGACCGCCATCCGGATGGCGTTGGCCGACCGCCAGGAACCGACGACCCTGATGGTCCAGGGTCACCTGGTCGTCCGTGACAGCACCATGCCGAAGAGCACGCGAGCGCCGTGCCCTTGACCGCGCGCCGCCTCGCCCACACATTTTGGAAAGCGATTGCCATGCTCAACGTCGACAGTTACTGACGGTGAACGCGCACGATGTCCGCACTGGACAGCAGGTCCGAGTCCGGGGCAACGCCACGCCGTACGCGGGTCACCGAGCCGGAACCCGTCTCGGTGACCCTGCAGGACGTTGCCACGGAAGCGCGGGTCTCCCTCGCCACGGCGTCCCGAGCCCTCAACGGCGGCAGCCGCGGCGTCCGGTCGGAAAACCGCGACCGCGTGCTCGCCGCCGCAGCCAGGCTCGGCTACGTACCCAACGCCTCGGCGCAGGCCACCGCCAAGGGATCGACCCAGACCGTGGCGCTGGTGGTCAGTGACGTGGCCGATCCTTACTACTCCGCCATCGCCGCCGGGATCACCGACGCGGCGGAGGCGAACGGGCTCGTCGTCACCATGACCGTCGCCGACCGTTCCCCCCGCCGCGAACTGGAACTCGTCAGAGGACTGCGGGGTCACCGTCCGCAGATCATCGTCATCGCCGGCAGCCGGATCGACGACGGCACGACCGAGCGGGAGCTCATCGACGAACTCGCGCAGTACCGGGCCACCGGAGGCCGCACGGCGCTGATCAGCCAGCCGGGCCTGCCCTTCCCCACCGTCACCGTCGACGACGCGCGTGGAGCCGAATCGCTGGCCCGGACCATGGCGGAGGCAGGCTATCGGCGGTACGCGATCATCTGCGGCCCCGACCGCATCAGGACCTCGCTCGACCGGTGCAGGGGGTTCACCGCCGGGCTGCGCGCATCCGGCATCGAGGCCGAAGACCAAGTGTTCATACAGACTCAATTCACCCGCAGCGGGGGCTACGACGCGGCTTGCGAACTGGTCGAACGCGGCCTGGACGGCATCGAGTTGATCTTCGCGGTCAGCGACACGATGGCGATCGGCGTGATGACCGCGCTGCGCGACGCCGGCCTGGAGCCCGGCCGTGACGTCGCGGTGGCCGGTTTCGACGACATCAGCTCGGCGATCGACGGTCGTACCCGCGCTGACCACCGTCGCGGTGCCACTCACAGAAGCCGGGATCGAAGCGGTGCGGCTCGCGCTGTCCGACGACGAGAACCGCACGGTGCGCATCCCGACGACCGTGCACGTCCGGGAGAGCACGCCGCGCACCGACGTCCAGCCCTGCGCCGACCGGACCGTCCACGTAGGTAGCCCCGCACTGGTCAGGCGTCGGTGTACAGAGGGCCGGCGTTGAAGTCGCCGCTGGTGTGCGCCGGGTAGCCGGGGTGGCTTCGACGTCACCACCACACCAACCACAGCGGTGGCGGTTCGGTTGCGCACGCCCCCACCTGGTTGCGAGGGGGGCGTCGTACCTGTTGGCGGGCCTCTTACTGGGCCTTGTAGCCGCCGTCGACGTTGAGGATGGTTCCGGTGACGAAGGATGCCTGCGGGGAGGCGAGCCAGGTGATGGCGTCGGCGACCTCGACCGGGCGGCCCATGCGGTTGACCGGCTGGAGGGCGGCGATGGTGGCTTCGTCCCAGGTGCCGGCCTCGATGGCGGTGCTGAGGATGTCGGTCTTGATCGCGGCGGGGGCGACGGCGTTGATGCGGATGCTGTCGGTGGCGTACTCCAGTGCGGCGGACTTGGTCAGGCCGACCACGGCGTGCTTGGTGGCGGAGTAGTTGGCCGCGTAGCGGATGCCGCCCAGGCCGGCGATCGAGGCCAGGTTGATGATGGAGCCGCCGGGGTTGTCTTGGGCCAGCATCTGCTGGATCTGGTACTTCATACCCCAGAAGACGCCGAGCACGTTCGTGGTGAGCATCTGCTGGAAGCGGCTGGTGGGCTCGTCGGCCAGGCGGCCGGTGTCAAGGGAGACGCCGGCGTTGTTGACGGCGACGTCGAGCCGGCCGAAGCGCTCGACGGTGGCCGCGATCAGCGCGATGACGGACTCCTCGGAGTCGACGTCGGCGGCGATGAAGGCGGCTTCGCCGCCGTTGTCGCGGATCTCGCGGGCGACGGCCTCTCCGGCCGCCTCGCGGCGGCCGGACACGACGACCGCATGGCCGGCGCGGGCCAGGGCCAGGCTGGTCTCCTTGCCGATGCCGGTGGTGGCTCCGGTGACCAGGGCGACGCTGGAAACGCTCATGACGGTGGGCCTCTTTCGCATACAGGTGGGTGCGGCCGGCGACCTCCATAGAAGACCGCCGGTCTCTTGCGCCTCCAAGGTAAGAGACCGGCGGTTCGATGTCAAAAGACCGGCAGTCTGTAAGATGGGTGCATGGCGATTTTCCAGCGAGCGCGCAGTGAGGAACAGCGTGAGATCCGGCGGCGGGCGATCCTCGACACCGCGGCCGCGATGCTCGACGAGATGTCTGTGGGCTCGGTCAGCCTGAACGAGCTGAGCAGACGCGTGGGACTGGCGAAGTCCAACGTGCTGCGCTACTTCGAGTCGCGCGAGGCGGTCCTGCTGGAACTCCTGGACCACCACTGGCGGCAGTGGACGACCCAGCTCCCCGAGCAGCTGGACGCCGCGATCGCCCCGGACGCTCCGGTGCTCGAGCGCGGTCAGGCATTCGCCGCCGTCCTGACCCGCTCCCTCGCGCAGAACCGTGTGCTGTGCGACCTGCTCAGCGCCCAGGCCGGCGTCCTGGAGCACAACGTCTCCGCCGACGTGGCCGCCCGCTACAAGCGATCCGCCATCGAAAACGTCGCCGCCCTGGCCGCACTGGCCCGTCGGCACCTGCCCGAACTGGGCGATCGTGCCGACTGGTTGTGCGGCCAAGCGGTCATGGCCATCGGCGCGGTGTGGACCCACGCCCGCCCCTCCCCGTCCATGCTCGCCGCGTACGAGGCGGACCCCTCGCTCGCCGCCCTGCGCATGGACTTCACCGCCACGCTGGAGGAGATGCTGGCCACCCTCATCGCCGGCACCCTGACACGGGCGGAGGGGTGACCATGCGCGTGGCCGTCTTAGGAGCGTCCAGCATGGTGGGGCGCGGCGTACTCGACGCCTGCCTCCACGACCCACGGGTGGACGACATCCTGGTCGTCGGGCGCACGCCGCTGACCTGCGCCATCCGAAGGTCCGTTGATCCGGGGCAGCACCCCGCCGGCAAGGGCAGCGACGTGCTGGTCTGCGACCGGACCCGACCCACCGTGCCCAACACCTTCCAGATCGTGGACAAGGCCCTCTACCAGGGCGGCAAGTTCCTCTCGCTGAACGCCGCGTGCTACAGCAACGACCACGCCAGGTTCCGCACCAGCACCGGCCTCATGCTCTCCGACACGACCCGATCAGATCGCAGGCTTCCACTGCCGCTCCGGCGACGAGGTCGACGAGGTCGACGAGATCGGCTTCGTGTACACCCAACGCTGACCGATCCGGCGCTGCCCCAGCACAGGTGGCAGAACGACCAGTCCGACCGGCCGTTCCATTCCAACTTCCGTACCAAGAGCCAGTGTTCAGCACCTCACGAGAGCCGTCGAAGATCACCAATCGCATCGTTCTCGGGCTGCTGCTCGGCGCTTGTCGGGATTGGGTGCCAGTCGGTAGACGGGGGTCGCTGGGCAGCACCTCGCAGGTGAAGTACGCCACGAAGTCCGGACGCCGGCCATGGCGGTCGTCACGCCGAGGCCAGCGCCTCCGTCGGCGGAAGCCTGGCTGCCCGGATCGCCGGGTATAGCCCCGCCAGCGCGCCGATCAGCAGGGTCGCCCCGATGCCGCCGGCCATCGCCCAGGCCGGGACCACGGCGGGCCAGTCCTGGGACGCGGCGTACGCGGCTGTCACGCCGACGCCCAGCAGGACGCCTCCGACCCCGCCGATCGCGGACAGCAGTTGGGACTCCGCCAGGAACTGGGTCCGGACCTGCCCGCGCGTCGCACCCAGCGAGCGGCGCAGGCCGATCTCCGCGCGCCGCTCCAGTACGGAGATGACCATGGTGTTGGCCACCCCGACCCCGCCGACCAGCAGCGCCACCGCGCCGAGCCCCAGCAGCAGCGCGCCCAGCGTCTCGTCGGCGGCCTCCTTGGCGGCGAGCGCGTCGGACGGGCGGGAGACCTCGACCTCGTTGGGTGCCTGCGGGTTGGCCGTCGCGGCCAGTACGGACTGGACGTCGGAGACCGCGGACTCGGCGGAGCGGGTGTAGACGGTCGTCGGGTAGCCGTCGAAGCCCAGCTCGGACTCGGCCGCCGGCCAGCCGATCAGCGCGGCGGAGTCCAGTTCGGGGGCGAGCGGGACCTTGTGCAGGATGCCCACCACGGTGAACCACCGCTCGCCCAGCCAGACCCGTATGTCGTCACCGGCCCGGTGCACGCCCAGCCTCTCGGCGGCCTCGTTGCCCAGAACCACCGCGGGATACCGGGCGGTGGCGGCGTTCAGCCAAGTGCCGTCCGCGATCTCGGCGCCGGTCGTCTTCGGCAGGTCGAGCCGGGCCGCGGCGACCGAGATGCCGCCGGACTCGGCCGCCGGGACCCGGTCGTTGCGGTACACGTGGGTGTCGGCCAGTTTGCCGGTGGCCGTGACCGTCTGCACGGGGCCGATCCGGCGGACCATGTCCGTCGCCTCGCGGGGCAGGTGAGTGGCCTCGCCGGTGAAGGACTGGCCGGGGGAGACGGTGAGCAGGTTGGTGCCCAGCGCCTCCAGCCGCCGGTTCAGGTTCTCCTTGCTGGAGGTGGAGATGCCCACCACGGAGACCATCGCCGCGATGCCGATGGCGATGCCCAGCGCCGAGAGGAACACCCGCAGCGGCCGGGAACGCAGCCCGCTGCCGCCGGTGCGCAGTACGTCCCCCGGACCCATCCGGGCGGCCTTGGGGCGGGGCGGCGGCGCGGGCGGTGCCGTCGTGCTCACAGGGGTGCCTCCGTACGTACGCCGTCCCGGCTGTCCTGGTCATCCCGGTTGTCCTGGCTGTCGTGGACGATCAGCCCGTCCTTGAGGTGTACGGCCCGGGGCAGCGCGGCCGCGATGTCCCGGTCGTGGGTGATGATCACGACCGTGGTGCCCGAGGCGTTCAGCTCCCGCAGCAGCTCCATCACGATCTCGCCGGAGACCGAGTCCAGCGCGCCGGTCGGCTCGTCGGCCAGCAGCAGCGGGGGATCGCCGAGCACCGCGCGGGCGATGGCGACCCGTTGCTTCTCGCCGCCGGAGAGCTGGTGCGGCCGGTGCTCCAGCCGGTGACCGAGGCCCACCCGGCGCAGTGCGCGCTCCGCGAGCCGTCGGCGCTCGGCGCCCGGGCGGCCCGAGTAGAGGAGTCCGTCGGCGACGTTGTCGAGCACCGGGACGCCGGACGCGAGATGGAACTGCTGGAAGACGAACCCCACAGCATGCGCCCGCAGCGCGGACAGCTCACGGTCGGTCAGCCCGGACACGTTGTGTCCGGCGATCCGGAGCAGCCCGGCGGAGGGGCGTTGCAGGGTGCCGATGATGTTCAGCAGCGTCGACTTGCCGGACCCGGACGGGCCGACGACGGCCAGCAGTTCGCCGCGCCGCACGGTCAGGTCGGCGTCGCGCAGCGCGGTGACGTCCCCGTATGTACGGCTGACGCCCCGCAACTCGATGACGGCGTCGCTCACTTGGGCACTCCCACGGTCAGCCCCGGCTTGAGGCCGTCGCCGCTGATCTCGACCTTGCCGTCGGCGAACATGCCCAGCTTGACGCGCAGATACGAGGTCGTGCCGTTCTTCTGCACGACCTCCACGCCGTAGCCGCCCTCGAGCAGCGCGACGAGCGCGTTGACCGGCACGGCCAGCACGTCCTTGCGCTCCTCGGCCTTCAGCACGACACCGACGGGCGCGGACTGGTACGAGCCGAGCTGCTTGGTGTCCGCCACGGTCAGCTCGACCGGGATGGTCGCCTCGTCGGAGCCACCGCCCCAACCGCTCCCACCGCCCTCGCCGTCGTCCGCGGGGGCGGTCGCCGCGGTGCCGACGCGGGTGACCTCGGCCTCGGCCGTGGAGTCGTCCGGCAGGGTGACGGTCGCCGCCGTGCCCTTCTTGACCAGCCCTTCATGAGCCACCTTCAGGTCCACCGAGATGACCCGCTTGGTGCCGGTGTACGTCAGCACTTCGCCGCTTGCCGCCCTGCCGGGGGCGGTCTTCAGCTCGTCGACGCGGATGGCTCCGGACGCGACGGCCGCCTCGCCGGGGGCGAGCCGGCCGGTCTTCGGCAGACCGAGGTCGGACTGCCACTTCCTGAGTGCCTGCGCGGTGAGGTCGGTGAACTTCTCGTCGACGGTGAAGCCGCCGTAACCGAGCTCGGCGAGGTTCCGCTCCAGTTGCTCGACGTCCTTGCCCTCGCTGCCGCTGCCCAGGGTGCGATACAGCGGGACGGAGCCGTAGAGCAGCGGGACGGGCCGCTCGTCCACGCGGTACACAGGCTTGCCCCGCTTGACGGTGTCCCCAGCCTTGGGCAGCCAGGTGACGGTGCCCGTACCCCTGGCTCCCTCACCGCCCCCTTCGCCGGCTCCGCCTCCGTCGGTACCCGAGCCGCCGGGCGCCTCCAGGGTCGTCGGAGTGCCGTGGCCGAGTGTGCCCCTGACCCTCTCGCTGCGAGTGAAAGTGGTCTTCTCCACCTTCGCGGTGGCGGGCGGCCCGGTCGGCGCGGCCTCGGCGGCTGCGTCGCCCTGGCCGCCCCAGCCGGCCGCCGCCGCCCCGGCGACGGCAGCCGCGGCGATCCCGGTCGCCGCGATCACCGTGACACGCAGGACCCGCCGGCTGCGCGGGCCGGCCGGGGCGCCGCCCGTCTCGGGCCCGTCGTGCTGGTCGGTCACTGCTCGTCCCCCGCCTTGCCGCCGCCGAACACTTCGCCGTCACACTTCATCGAGGCCTCCCACATGCTCGCCTCTGCGCTGGCCTCCTGCGAGGGGAAGGCGCCCCCGCTGTCCGGGTCGGGCACGTCGAAGCCCGCGTCGCGCATGCACTTGGTCCACTTCCGCAAGTGCTCCTTCTGCTTCTCGCTCAACTCGGCGCCCGCTTCAGAACCCGTCTGCATGTACTCGCGGCAGGCCTCCATGGCCTTGCTCATGGCCTCCTGGTCGAGGCCGTCCCCACCGAACTCGAGCGCGCTGCCGTCCGGGTCGGGATCCTTCATGTCGACGCCGTTCTTGCGCATACACGCGGCAAACGCCCGCGGGTCGTCCTTGTCCCCCTTCGCCTTCTCCTTGTCGCTGCCCTCGGCGGCGTTCTTGCTCTGGTTGACGGAGGCCACCTGGTCGCCGCCGCCGCTGCCGCCGCAGGCCGCGGTGAGCAGCCCGAGGGAGAGCAGCACGGCGGGCAGTGCCAGCCCGGCGCGGGTCCGGCTCGGAAGTCGTATCGAAGTCATGGCCGCGATCGTGCAGGGCTCTGCTGGGAGGACCCTCCACGGCAGATCAATGTTCGCTGGGAACGGCCTTCGATACGCGGCAGCAGGTGAAGATCTTTCCGCCGCGACGGTGAGCGACTCGGACGGCGAGAATCCGGCGGCATGACCGAAGGCCGGCCGCTACCACGTACGGCTCACCCGCCGCCGGGCGGCCGGCACGGCAGCAGTACCCGGAAGGCCGCCCCCGCGCCCACCCCCGTACGCAGCTCGATCCGTCCGCCGTGCGCCGCCACCAGCGCCGCCGCGATGGACAGTCCGAGCCCGGCCCCAGCACTGCCGACACCCGCCTCGTGGGTTCGGGCCGCGTCCGCCCGGTACAGCCGCTCGAACACGCGGGGTGCATGCTCCGCCGCGATCCCCGGCCCCGTGTCGTTGACCTCCAGCACAGCCACCGGCTGGGCGGCGCCCAGCTCGCACCCCACACTCGCCACCGGCGCCCCGCCGTCCAGCGCGGCCGGGGCGGACACCCCGACCCGTACCGTCACGGTCGCCTCGGTCGGCGTGTGGCGTACCGCGTTCGCCAGCAGGTTGTCCGCCACCTGGCGCAGCCGCAGCGGGTCACTCTCCACGGTCACCGGCTCCAGCCCGCCCGTGTCGTCCAGCCCGGCCAGCCGGATCAGCCGCTCCGGAGTCCGGCCGTGCGCGTCCCGCACCACGTCGACGGCCAGCTCCCGCAACTCCACGGGGCGCCGCTCCAAGGGCCGCTGCTCGTCGAGCCGGGCCAGCAGCAACAGGTCCTCCACCAGCACCCCCATCCGTTCCCCCTCGGCCTCGATCCGGGCCAGCGCCTCCACCTGGTCACCGCCGAGCCGGGACAGCTCGGCGAAGCCGCGTATCGAGGTCAACGGGGTCCGCAGCTCGTGCGACGCGTCCGCGAGGAACTGCCGCAGCTTGCACTCGGACGCCCGCCGGGCGGTGACTTCCGACTCGATGCGCCCCAGCATGGCGTTCATCGCCTGCCCGAGCCGTCCGGCCTCGGTGTGCGGCTCGGTGTCGGGCACCCGCCGGGACAGATCCCCGGCCGCGATCTGCTGCGCGGTGGCCTCCATCCGGGTCAGCGGACGCAGCCCGAGCCGCACGACGAGCGCGGCCAGCGCGGTCAGCAGCGACAGCACCACGCCCATGACGGCGGCATCGATCAGCAGCAGCCGGTTCACGGTCGCGCCGACCTGCCCGAGCGAGACCGCTTGGACCGAAATCGTGGGGCCCGCGCTCTTCGCACGCACCCGCCAGTCGTCCCCGCCCCCCACGTCCTGGACGGTGAACGGCTCGCCGCTGAGCGCCCACTGCCGCAGTACGGCCGGCTCGGGCAGCTTCGGCCCCGCCGCCCCGTCATCCGCGTAGACGGACACCCGGTTGCCGTCGTCCGCGTAGAAGTAGATCCGCGTGTCCGTGCCGAACCACGACTCCAGCAGCTCCCGCACCGCCGGGTCGTTCAGCACTATCTGGTCTCGGCCCTCCGGCGGCTGTGTCCGCCCACCGACCACCTCACTGCCGGGCTGGGCCAACTGCTCGTCCACCTGGCTCATCAGATACGAGCGCAGCATGACCAGCCCCACCGCGTTGGCCGCCAGCAGCGCGAGCGCCGTCAGCCCAGCAGCGGCGACGACGAGCCGGGACCGCAGCGTCCAGTGCCGCCACTGCCGTATCACGTCTCGCCCCGTGGCAGCCGCAGCACATAGCCGACGCCGCGCAGGGTGTGGATCAGCGGCGAGCCGGCCGCGTCGACCTTCTTGCGCAGGTAGTAGACGTAGGACTCCACGATCCGCGAGTCGCCGCCGAAGTCGTACCCCCAGACCCGGTCCAGGATCTGCGCCTTGCTCAGCACCCGCTCGGAGTTCTCCAGAAGATAGGCGAGCAGCCGGAACTCCGTAGGCGACACCTCGATCACCCGGCCGTCCCTGCGCACCTCGTGGGCACCTAGATCCAGACTCAGCCCGCCGTAACACAGCGGCTGAACCGCCTCCCCGTCCTTTGGCCCCATCCTCGTACGGCGCAGTATCGCCCGCACCCGCAGCACGACCTCCTCCAGGCTGAACGGCTTGGTCACATAGTCGTCCGCGCCCACCGTCAGCCCCTGGACCCGGTCCTGGACGGTGTCCTTGGCGGTCAGGAACAGCACCGGGGTCTCACACCCGTCCCGCCGCAGCGTCCGGGCCACCTCAAAACCATCCAGGTCGGGCAACATGACGTCGAGCAGCACAAGATCAAAACCCGACCCGCCCAACCCGACGGCATTGAGCGCCTCCACACCACCCCCGGCACAGGTCACGTCAAACCCGACCAGACGCAGCGTCTGGGCGAGCAGATCACGGATGTTCGGCTCATCGTCGACGACGAGCAGGTGCGCGGCTGGAGTGGTCACCCGCCCACCCCTACCGCACCAACCTCAAAGAACCCTGAGAACGCTCCATTACCGGTTACTTCATTCCTGTGGTGGCGATTCCCGGGAGTGTCATGAATTGGGTGGGAACTTCACCAGAAGGGACACTTGATGACGATCCAGAAGACTCACTCGAGGAAGACCGGGATCAGCGTGACCACGGACATCGCGAACAGCGATGGTGTACCTGGAGCAGGCGGCTGTCAGTCCGTGCCGGCCGGGATGCGGAGGATCGCCTCGTAGCCGCCCTCGGCGGTGGCGCCGGATTCGAAGGTGCCGCCGAGGAGTTCGGCGCGTTCCCTGAGGCCGATCAGGCCCTGCTGGGCGCTGGGAAGAGGCAGCGAGGGACGGGTGGGGGGTGTGTTCGTGACGGTCACGCCGAAGGCGGCGCCGTCGTCGGCGTGCCACAGGCGGACGGTCGCGGTGGCGCCGGGTGCGTGCTTGCGGACGTTGGTGAGGGCTTCCTGGACGGTGCGGTAGACGGCGCGTTGCGCGGTGGTGCTGATGCCGGGGGGCAGTTCACCGGTCAGTTCGGCGTCGATGCCGCTGGTCGTGACGAGCCTGTGGAGGTCGGCGAGGGTGGGCTGAGGGGTGAGCTCGCTGGCCCGGCCGCCGGAAGCCCGCAGCAGGGTGACCATGTGGCGCAGTTCGTCGAGGGTGTCGACGCTGAGGGAGCGGATGGTGCACGCGCTCTCCTTGACGTCCGGGTCCCTGGCGGCGACTTGGAGGGCGCCCGCCTGTATGGCGATCAGGCTGACCTGGTGGGAGACGACGTCGTGCATCTCGCGGGCGAGCTGGGCGCGTTCGCGGGTGAGGACGGCCTGGGCGTGCAGCATGCGTTCGTGCTCGCGGGCTTCCTCGATCTCGACGAGGCGGCGGGCCAGGTCCCGGCGGGCCTGGACGAGTTGGCCCAGCAGCACGGGGACGGCGATGGCGGCGAGCGCGTAGAAGAAGTTGATCAGGGTCCAGGTGCTGTCGTTCGAGGTGAGGTCATTCAGCAGCCAGGAGGCCTCTGAGGCGAGGGCGGACATGATCACGCACGCGACGAGCAGGCGGCGGTCGCGGGAGCGTGCGGCCAGTGTGTACAGGGCGGCGAACGGGGCGACCACGATGGCCTGCATGATGGCGGGCAAGGTGAGCAGGAACACCGGGAGCGGGAAGCGCCGCCGTACGACGAGCGCGGCGCAGGCCAGCGCGGCCATGGCCTGCGCGGCACCGCTCGCGTACCCGAGGCTGAACAGGACGTCCACGACGGCGACCGCGACGACCACGGCGTCGATGACCGGATCGGGGAGCCGCGCCCACCATGCCCGGGGCACGGTCATCGCCCGGACTCCGAGCGCCGCTGCCCTTCGTCGAGCAGTCCCGCCCGCTGCGCGAGCAGCGCCGCCTGCACCCTGCTGCCGACCCGCAGCTTGGTCAGGATCGCGCTGACATGGTCCTTGACGGTGCCCGCGCTGAGGTGGATCCGGGCGCCGATGTCGGCGTTGGACAGTCCTTCCGCGATCAGCACGAGCACCTCGCACTCGCGCTCGGTGAGCAGGCCGACGCGGGTGACGTCCTCGTCGTCGACGGCCGCGCCGGGGTGGCTCCGCCAGACGGCACGGGACGCCTTCGGCGACATCACGACCCCGCCCGCGGCCAAGGTACCTACGAGTTGGGCGAGTTGCTCGGGCTCGGTGTCCTTGAGCAGGAATCCGGCCGCGCCCGAGCGCAGCGCGGTGAGGATGTACTCGTCGGCGTCGAAGGTCGTCAGCATCGCCACCACGGGCGGCTCCGGAAGGGCGCGCAGCTGCCGCAGCACGGTCAGACCGTCCACGTCCGGCATCCGGATGTCCAGAAGCACGACGTCCGGGCGCTCCTGCCGTACGGTGTCGACGGCCTCCGCGCCGACTGCGGTCGCGACGACCTCGATGTCGTCGGCCGCGTTGAGGATGAACCGCAGACCGGACCGCACGAGGGCCTCGTCGTCCACCACCACTACCCGTATCACGTGCGCTCCGCCTTGTCCTTGTGGTGCGTGCGTCTCAGGCCGCACGCCGATGCTGATCGTCACCGTCTGGACGGTAGAACGGGAACCGCCCGGTGAGGCGGGCCGCCGGGACACTCCCGTCACCCGGGGGGTGGGTTCCCGCCGTACGGGGGAGTCGTGTCGCGGCACCGCCGAACGTGCTGTCCGGCGGGTGTGTGCGGGGCCGTACTGGGCGGCTCGACGGCCGCCGCGCTCACATCGTACGGCGAGACGGCACGCGCCGACCGGCCGTACGGCGCCCAGTGGCTGCTGATCACCGCCGTCGCTCGGCCCTCGCACACGGGTACTCGCACACCATCGCCCGGTGCGGCGACGGTTCCGTCCGGGCGCGGGCGTCATGGTCGCCGACGGGCTCGTCTACGAGCAAGCGACACCGCCAGTCGGCCCCTGCCCGGCGGGGCCATACCCGCCGGGTGGGGGGCCTCCCCCGCCACCCGGCAGTGGCCCGACCCGCCGGGTGGCGGGGTGGGACCGGACAGTCGCCGGATACTGTGGCCCGGGGCTGTTCGCCAGCCTCAGGGCATGACCCAGAACGCAGACGAAACGGCGCTCGCGTCGTCGGCCGGTGCCCCGCCCGGGACCGTGGAGCACAACCCGCCCGAGGCTCCCGGGACCGGACGAGTCCCGGTCGGCCGCCTGATCGGCGTGGACCTGGCCCGGGGGCTCGCGGTCTTCGGGATGTACGCGGCCCACGTCGGCCCCGATCCGATGTTCGAGGGCGGTGTCACCGGGTTCCTCATGGAGCTGTCGCACGGCCGTTCCTCTGCGCTCTTCGCCCTGCTGGCGGGTTTCTCGCTCGTGCTGATCACCGGCCGTACCCCGAAGACGGGGCGGGCGGGCCGTCAGGCGGTCGCCAAGGTGGTGATCCGGGCTCTCGTCCTACTGGTCCTGGGCACCGCGATGACCATGTGGTTGAACACGCCGGTCATGGTGATCCTCGCCTTCTACGGCGTGTACTTCCTGCTCGTCCTGCCGCTGTACCGGCTCAGTGCCGGCCCGCTGGCGATCATCGCCGCGGTAGGTGCCCTGGTCCTGCCGCAGCTCCTGTACCTCATTCGAAAGGCGCTCCCCGAGGACGGCTTCGACGGCGTCTGGGGCTGGCCCACGGACGCCACCAGCATCGTTTCGCTCCTCTTCACGGGCGGCTTCCCGGCCCTGACCTGGCTCCCCTTCGTCATCGCCGGTATGGCGGTGGCCCGCCTGGACCTCGCCGCCACCGCCGTCCGGATACACCTGGGGATCACCGGTGCCGGCCTGGCCGTGCTCGGCTATGGCGGCTCCTGGCTGGCCCTGCACCTGGTCCCCGGCGCCCTGTCGACTCTGAACGCCCGTTTCCAGGGTGCGCCTGACTTGGACGTGCCCGGCTCAGGGGTCGAGTCAGGATCCGGACGGGGCGAAACCGCCCCCTCGGACCTTTCCGACGGCGGCATCCCGGCAAAGGAACTGGCCGAAGGCGACTGGGGCGAGGGCGGCTCGGCCGCGTCCGCCTGGTGGTCCGACACCTGGGGCTACCCCAACCACGGCACCCCGGCCGAACTCCTGGTCGCCTCGCCGCACAGCGAGACCACTCTGTCGATCGTAGCCAACACCGGGGTGGCGATCGCCGTTCTGGTCGGCTGCCTCGTCGCCGTCGACACCTTCCCGCGCTTGCGCCGTCTCGCCCGTCCGGTGATCGCGGTCGGCACGATGTCCCTGACCGCCTACGTCCTCCAGTTCCCCGGCATCCACTTCGTCGGCACCGGACACAGCAGCATCGACGTGCTGCTCGGCTTCATCGCGGCCGCGGCCGTGTTCGCCACCCTCTGGTCGCGCTACTTCCGCCGCGGCCCGCTGGAGTGGCTGCTCGGCAAGGCCACCAAGCCCGCCGAACTGGTCGGAGCCCGCCGGGAGCCGGAGCGAAACCGAGTGAGTGAGGCGGACGGGTCCGCCGGAGGCACGGAAGAGAAGAGTAAAAAATGACCATCCGCGTGGTCGTCGTGGACGACCAGGACATGGTGCGCTCGGGATTCGCCGCGCTGTTGTCCGCACAGAGCGACATCGACGTCGTCGGGGAGGCACCCAACGGCAGGCTCGGCGTGGAGGTAAGCCACAGCACGCGTGCCGACGTGGTGCTCATGGACGTACGCATGCCGGAGATGGACGGCCTGGAAGCCACCCGGCGGCTGCTCGACCCACCGCCCGGCGTGCTGCACCGCCCGAAGGTGCTCATGCTGACCACCTTCGACATCGACGACTACGTCCATGAGGCGCTGCGCGCCGGAGCCAGCGGCTTCCTCCTCAAGGACGCCCCGGTCGCCGAACTCCTCCGGGCGATCCGGGTGATCGCCGCGGGCGGCGCACTGCTCGCCCCGTCCGTCACCCGCCGCCTCATCGAGGACGTCATCCGCCGCCGCTCCACGTGGGAACAGGACGCCCGGCGGCTGCAGCTGGGCAGCCTCACGCCACGGGAGACGGAGGTCCTGACTCTGGTCGCGCAGGGCCGGTCGAACACGGAGATCGCCGAGCAACTCTTCGTCTCCGCGCACACCGTCAAAACCCATATGAACCGGCTCCTCGCCAAACTCGACGCCCGTGACCGGGCCCAACTCGCCGTCTTCGCCTACGAGTCGGGCATCGTCACTCCCGGGACACCCGCCTGACCGCCGACCGGTACGGAGCCTCACCACGCACCGTGCCGTTGCCGGGCGTGGGCCCCGTTCGGCACCTGGGTACGACGTGACATCCCGTACCGCGCTCGTACCTTCACCACGCCCCGACCACACGACGGTTCACACGGAGCACCCATGCACCATCCTCCCGGGCACCAGCGGATCGACTTCCACCACATCAGCGGCCTCTACGGCACCTACGCCGAGGACCTCGCCCGGGTCCGCGAGCAGCAGCGCAGACTGCTCGTCCACCCGACCTCGGTGAGAGCACACCTCGACGACATCGAGGCCGAGATCACCTACCTGCTGCTGCGGGAGACCCGCCCCGAGACGTGGTGGAGATTGGCACCTTCCGCGGCTGGTCCACCACCTGGATCCTGCACGCCCTGCGCGTCCTCACCTGTTCCTGTCCCGACCGGGCCGGACTGGTCCAGGCCAGCCGCGCCGACTCTTCACTGTCCTGCCGGCCTTGCCATGGTGTCGTGCTCCTTATGCGCTGGTACGCCGCGCGGCTGCCTGAGTGATCCGGTCGAACATAACCCCGAGAAGGACGATGGCCAGCCCCGCGGCGAGCCCCTTCCCGTACAGCTGTCCCTGCGAGAAGCCGGCCACGACGTCGTAGCCGAGGGCGCCCGCGCCTACCAGGCCGCCCACAACAACCATCGACAGCACATAGATCAGGCCCTGGTTGGTGGCGAGGGTCAGGGCGCTACGTGCCATCGGCAGCTGGACCTTGGTGATGATCTGCCAGGTGTTGCACCCGGCCGAGGTAGCCGCCTCCACAGTCGCCTCCGGGACGTTCCGCACCCCGTCCGCGACGATCTTGATCGCGACGGGTGTCGCGTAGACCACGGCGGCCACGATCGCGGTGAAGCGGGTCGCGCCGAACAGCGCCAGGAACGGCACCAGATACACGAACGGCGGCATGACCTGCGCCGCATCCAGTGTCGGCCGCAGCAGCCGGTCCACCAGCGCGCTGCGTCCCATCCACACCCCGAAGGCGACGCCGAGCAGCATCACGAGCACCGTGGCGACCAGGGTCGAGGCCATCGTCGTCATGCTGTCCGACCACACCCCCGTGCCGAGCAGCAGGCCCACGCACA
Source organism: Streptomyces sp. NPDC002845 (assembly GCF_053591955.1). Classification (NCBI taxonomy): domain Bacteria; kingdom Bacillati; phylum Actinomycetota; class Actinomycetes; order Kitasatosporales; family Streptomycetaceae; genus Streptomyces; species Streptomyces sp. NPDC002845. Next base: position 23,859 of record NZ_JBSFUU010000098.1, read on the forward strand.
CCGCGGTGGTGATGCCGGCGCGCCAGCCGCCGAGCACGACTGCGAGCGCGATCAGTGCCGCGCCGACCAGCCACCACGGGGAGTCCGTGAGCAGTGCCTGGAACGGGTTGAGCAGGCCGTTGGTGATGGCGTCGCGGAAGGCGTTGGTGATACCCGAGAGGTTGTCCTGCACCCAGGTGGTCACGCTGTCCGCCATGCTCGAGATGGTGCTGCCGGTGCGCCCCTCGCCGGGAAACTCCGCCGCCCACAGATAGGTGTGGGACAGATAGGCCAGGACCGCCGTGACCGCTGCACCCGCCGCCAGCAGCGGGCGTCGCCAGGTCAGGAAGCGGTTCTTCGAACTCCGGGCGGCCTCCTCGCGTGTGCTGGCCGCGGTGGTGACCCGGTCCAGGACGATGGCCATGACGACGATGGCCAGGCCCGCGTTGAAGGCCGTGCCGACGTCGAGCGACTGGAGGGCCTGGACGACGGTCTTACCCAGGCCGGGGGCGTCGATCAGGGCCGCGATGGTCACCATGGCCAGGGCGGCCATGATGGTCTGGTTGACGCCCATCACCATGGTCCGCTTCGACATCGGCAGCAGCACCTTCATGAGGGACTGCCGCCGGGTGGCGCCCAGCGAGTCGGCCGCCTCGACCGTCGTCTCCGGTACGGAGCGAATGGCGTGCGCGGTGATACGGATCGTCGGCGGCGCCGCGTACATCAGCATGGCGATCGTGGCGGAGGCCGGTCCGATGAGAAAGAACAGGGTCAGCGGGGCCAGGTAGACGAAGGTCGGCATCGTCTGCATGAAGTCCAGGAAGGGCGTGATGATCCGGTTGAACCGGTCGGACAGTCCCGCCCACACCCCCAGCGGGATCGCGAACAGCAGCGCCACGAACACCGCGCACAGGATGAGCGCCAGGGTGTCCATGCTCTCCTGCCACAGCCCCTGCAGCCCCAGGAAGGTGAAGCCGGCCACCGCCAGCAGGGCGACCCGCCAGTTGCCCACGGCCCAGGAGACATAGCCGGCGATGCCGACCACGCCCAGCCAGCCGATCTGCGGCACCGGGCGACCCGCGGGCGGCTGGGAGATCAGCTCCTGCACGAAGGTCACCAGGGTGTCGATGACCAGGCGGATCTCGTTGAAGAAGTACAGAAACAGCGGGTTGGAGTTGCGGTTCGCGCCGATCGAGTCGTTGACGTCGTTGAACCACCGGTGCAGATCGGTCAGGTCCGCCGCCGCCAGGGCGAGGGTGTGCTTGCCGCGCAACACGGCGAACAGCACCAGCCAGATGGCCAGGATCACGGCCACCACCATGGATCGGCTGACCCTGCGCACCCTCTTGACGGGAGCGGCTGGCTCCACGCCTTGGGACTTCTCCGGTTTCTCTGTTTCCTCCAGGGCGACGGTCATCACATGTCGCCTTCCTGCCCAGCGACCACCGCGAGGATCTCGTCGTCGCCGACGATGCCGAGCAGCTTGCGGTCCTCGACGACCTTGACCGGCTTGTCGGCCGCCAGTACCGCCCGGGTGGCCTCCTTCACCACGACGTCCGGGCCCATCTCCGGGCCGTCCAGTTCGTCGCCGTCCTCGACCGGCCGCATGATCCACCGCAGGGTCAGCACATCGCCGCGCGGCACATCCTTGACGAACTCACGCACGTAGTCATCGGCCGGGGCGCCGACCAGCTCGTCGCCGGTACCGCACTGGACCATCTTGCCGTCCCGCATGATCAGGATGCGGTCGCCCAGCTTGAGCGCCTCGGACAGGTCATGGGTGATGAACACCATCGTCTTGCCGACCTCGTGATGCAGCCGGATGACCTCGCTCTGCATGTCCCGGCGGATCAGCGGGTCCAGCGCCGAGAACGGCTCGTCGAAGAACAGCACGTCCGGATCACCGGCCAGCGCCCGGGCCAGACCCACGCGCTGCTGCATACCGCCGGACAGCTGGTCGGGATAGGACTGCTCATAACCGGCAAGGCCGACCAGTTCGACGACCTCCAGAGCCCGCTTGGTGCGCTCCGTCTTGCCCATGCCGCGGATCTCCAGCCCGAACGCCACGTTGTCGACGACGCGGCGGTGGGGCAGCAGACCGAAGTGCTGGAAGACCATGGAGAACTTGCGGCGGCGCAGTTCACGCAGCCGCCTCGCATCCGCATCACGGATGTCCTCGCCCTCGAAGACGATCTCACCCGCGGTGGGCTCGATCAGCCTCGTGAGACAGCGCACCAGCGTGGACTTGCCGGAACCCGACAGGCCCATGACGACGAACACCTCGCCGGGCGAGACCTCGAAGTTCACATCCCGTACCGCGGCGGTGTTCCCAGTACGGTCCATGAGCTCGCGCCGGCTGAGCCCGCACAGCTCCTCCGACTCCGGTACCTGCTCGGCCTTCGGCCCGAACACCTTCCACAGCTTGCGCACGGATATGACCGGCGTGCCGTCCGAATCCTGGGGCGTGCCGCTCCGCTGCGGCACCTCGGTCTGTATTGGGGTCACGATCGACCTTTCTTCGGCGTTCAGCCGCGGAACCAGTACTGCGGCCGGGGTCGGATGCTCTGCCAGATGTGCTCGGGCTCTCGGTAACCCCCTGACGAATGTCCGGACAGGCCGGCTTCGCCCGCTGTACGGGCCCTGCGGCGCTCCACGTCTATCCGGCCTGCTTCTGTGCGTCGCGGTGGCGGTAGTACGCGGCCTTGGTCGGCGCCGGCGGCTCCTTGCCGAGGATCAGGTCGGCGGCCTTCTCGGCGATCATCATCACCGGCGCGTAGATGTTGCCGTTGGTGACATACGGCATGACGGAGGCATCCACCACCCGCAAGCCCTCCACCCCGTGCACCCGCATGCTGGCCGGGTCGACGACAGCCATCTCGTCGGTGCCCATCTTGCAGGTGCAGGAGGGGTGCAGGGCGGTCTCGCCCTCCTCCGCGACCCAGGCGAGGATCTCCTCGTCCGTCTCCACCGTCGGCCCGGGCGAGATCTCACCGCCGTTGTAGGGAGCGAGCGCGGGCTGGCTGAGGAGCTTGCGGGCCACGCGGATCGCCTCGACCCACTCGCGGCGGTCCTGCTCGGTGGACAGGTAGTTGAAGCGCAGGGCAGGGTGCTCGCGCGGGTCCTTGCTCTTGATCTTCACCGAGCCGATGGCATCGGAGTACATGGGGCCCACGTGCACCTGGTAGCCGTGACCGCCTGAGGGGGATGAGCCGTCGTAGCGGACCGCGACGGGCAGGAAGTGGAACATCAGGTTGGGGTAGGCCACGTCCTCGTTGCTGCGGGCGAAGCCGCCGGCCTCGAAGTGGTTGGTGGCGGCCGGGCCCTTGCGGAAGAGCCACTGCAGTCCGATGAAGGGGGCGCGCCACTTCGCCATGTACGGCTGCATGGACACCGGCTGCTTGCAGGCGTACTGGATGTAGACCTCCAGGTGGTCCTGCATGTTCTCGCCGACGCCCGGGAGGTCGTGCACGATGTCGATGCCGAGGGCGGACAGCTCCTTTGCGTTTCCGACGCCGGAAAGCTGCAGCAGCTGCGGGGAGTTGATCGCGCCGCCGCACAGGATGACTTCCCTGGCGCGGACCTGCTGGAGCGCGCCCCGGCCGCGCCGGTACTCGACGCCGACGGCACGCTTGCCCTCGAAGAGGACGCGGGTGACGAGGGCGCGGGTCTTGACCGTGAGGTTGGGTCTTTTCATCGCGGGCTTGAGGTACGCCTTCGAGGCCGACAGACGACGTCCGCGGTGGACGTTGCGGTCGAACTCGGCGAAGCCTTCCTGCCGGTAGCCGTTGACGTCGTCCGTGGGCGCGTAGCCCGCCTCCTCGGTGGCCTTGAGGAAGGCGCCGAAGAGCGGGTTGGTCGCCGGGCCGCGCTCCAGGACCAGGGGGCCGTCGTGACCGCGGAACTCATCGTCCGACTCGGCGGCAAGGCAGTTCTCCATCCGCCGGAAGTACGGCAGACAGTGCGCGTAGTCCCAAGACTCCATCCCGGCATCGGCCGCCCAGCGTTCGTAGTCCATGGGGTTGCCGCGCTGGAAGATCATGCCGTTGATGCTGCTGGAGCCGCCCAGCACCCTGCCTCGCGCGTGATAGACGCGCCTGCCGCCCATGTGGGGTTCAGGCTCGGACTCGTACTTCCAGTCGTAGAACCGGCTGCCGATCGGGTAGGTCAACGCCGCCGGCATGTGGATGAAGACATCCCACGGGTAGTCAGACCGGCCGGCCTCCAGAACCAGTACTCGGTTCGCCGGGTCCGCGGAGAGTCTGTTCGCCAGTGCGCTGCCGGCCGATCCGCCGCCGACGATCACAAAGTCGTACTGAAGAGGAGCCATGATGCCTCGCCTCGCTCGCGCCGTAAATGTACAGAGATGCCAGCTAGCGCCATACGCAATAGGTTGCGGTCAGCGCAACATCGCGCTGGCTTGGTAGTGCCGCCCGGTGGGTGAGCCGCGGCGGCTGAGACGTGCCGAGTGCGCGGATGCGCTGGTGCGCAACCGCGACAAAACCGGGCAGGGCAGGATCGCGCGTGCGGTCGTCGGCGCTCCGCCCGCTCGCCAGGCCGAGCAGGGCCATGCGGACCGCCGCGACGGCTGCCGCCGGCAAGGCCGGAATGGTGTGTGGCCAGGCCAACCGGGTCCGCTGAGGTTGCTGTCCGGAGTCGCGTCGGCCGAGACGGGGGTCGCCCGCGAGGCCGCTGCTCACCGGGCCCAGCCGAACAGCACCACGACCATCATGGCCATCGCCACCGGCCCCACGATCAGCGCGATCAGCGTCGGGAACCGGCTTTGCGGCAGGTCCTCGCCCTTTCGCATGGCTCGCTCGCACTTCACCCAGTGGTTCACCGCCCGCCCGCTGCACAGCACACCCGCCGCCAGCAGTGCCAGCGCCAGCCCGATCCGCCACCCGGCCGCCAGGTCCGGCAGGAACTGGTCGACGGCGAAGCCGCCGCCGACCAGCGCCAGCGCGGTGCGCAGCCAGGCCAGGAAAGTCCGCTCGTTGGCGAGGGAGAAGCGATAGTCCAGGGTCTCTCCCTCGGCCCGCACCCGCTCCGGCGAGAACCAGAGCGGCAGGTCACGTAGCGCATCGAACACATTGCGATCCTCGTCTCAGGCGGTTGCCCGCCGCCTCGGCCCAGGCACACGCAGACCAACCGGCGTACGCGGATGGGCAGGGCCAAGGAGCCACCTCTGATGCGGCGCACACCGGTCTCCGACCCTCCTTTCGGAGTTCCAGAGGGGCCGCCGGTGACATGCCCTACGCTCTCGGACCCGATCCGCACGGGCAATGCGCCAGGGCAGACGAACGGAGAGAACCTTTCACTTGGAGGGATAGAAAATCACTCTTGCTTGTCACCCTCCGGCAACACTGCCACCGGGCGCGCGAAAACCTCGCGGGCCACATCGATGAACGCCTGCGCGGCAGGCGAAAGCGGCCCATGCCGCCACATCAGCCAGACCGGCCGGACCAGACGCGGACGGAGCGCCAGCGCCACCGCGCCGCGCCGCGCCGCCTCCTCGGCCAGCGAGCGCGGCAGTAGCGTCGCCCCCGCTCCGGCCAGCACCAAGGGGACGACCGCGGCCTGATGAACCGTCTCCACCGCGATGCGTGGACGGCCCCCCTCCCCGCCCAGCGCCTGATCCATCAGAGCCCGGGTCGCGGTACCGCGCGCGGTCGCCACGAGATCCATCCGGGCCACCTCACCGAGCGCCACCGGTCCGACCTGAGGAAAGCGGCCGCACCGCGGCACCACCACCAGGATCTCCTGCCGACACAGCTCCAAGGTCTCGACGGCCTTGCCGTCCGTCCTCATATCGGCCAGCCCCAACTCGCACTCGCCGGTACGCACCATGTCCGCGACCGCGCCTGCGTCCGGTGGCTCGACGATGACAATGTCGATCGCGGGATGGCGCCCGCGGAAGGCCCCGGCGAGGTCCGCCAGCGGATCGACCGCCAGCGTCGTCGGCGCGACGATGTCCAGCGTGCCGCCTGCCAGTCCGGCGATGGTGCGCACCACCGACCGAGCGGTCTCCAGATCGCGCATGATCTGCCGGGCAGGCTCCACGAACGCCTCTCCCGCCGAAGTCAGCACGACTCCGCGACCGAGCCGGTGGAAGAGAGGGGTGCCCAGTTCCCGCTCCAGCAGGCGGATCGCGTGCGACAGCGACGGCTGCGCCACGCGCAGGGTGTGGGCGGCGCTGGTGAAGCTCCGGTGCGCGGCTACGGCGAGGAAGTACTCGACCTGGCGACGTTCCATAGAACCTTTCTATCGCTAGTCCTCAACCTCCTGCACCGCGCCGTGATCGTGCCCCGCGTCCCATCGGCGCCGGCGCCTCACCTGCGCGCACCTCCGTGCGGGACGCCGCGCTGCGCGCAGCTCGGATTCCGAGCCACGGTATAGAAGCTTTCTATTGCCCTCATTCAAAACCGGTTCACGAAAATTCAGGACGCTTGTTGACCGGCTTCGGCCGCGGCTGACACTTTGACTGCATCGCAGGCAGGGCTATTCCGGGGCCGCTGAAGTCCAGCTGCATTACGCCGGTAATTCGGCCGCGATAAAAGGGTGTGACATTTCCCGCCGGGCACCGAATCGGAGAAATACATGACTGAGTTCGACGCTGGTCGGCACATACTTCCGCGGCCCGACACCCGTCGGCCCCTGACGACCGCGATGGACGTCCACGACCAGGTGACGCCCTTCACTCCCATCGGCCCGGTCCCTCCGCCCGAGAACGCGCCGAACGTGGTGATCGTGCTGGTCGACGACCTGGGGTTCGGCAGCTCCAGCGCGTTCGGCGGACCGTGCGAGATGCCCGCCGCGGACCGGCTCGCCGACACCGGGCTTCGGTACACCCGCTTTCATGTGACGGCCCTGTGCTCGCCGACCCGGCAGGCCCTGCTGACCGGCCGTAACCACCACTCGGTCGGCATGGGCGGCACCACCGAGATGGCTACCGCGGCCCCCGGGTACAACGGGTTCCGGCCGCGCAGGGCGGCGACCATCGCCCAGATCCTGCAGGGCAACGGCTACAGCACGGCCGCCTTCGGCAAATGGCACCAGACCCCGCCGCGGGAGATCAGCGCGGTCGGACCATTCGACCGCTGGCCGACCGGGGAGGGTTTCAACACCTTCTACGGGTTCATGGGTGCCGAGATGAACCACTGGTACCCGCTGCTGTACGAGGGCACCACTCCGGTCGAGCCGGACCGCCGGCCCGAGGACGGCTACCACCTGTCCGAGGACATCGTCGACCACGCCATCGACTGGGTGCGCACCCAGCGCACGCTGACCCCGGGCCGGCCGTTCTTCACCTACCTCGCCTTCGGGGCCGCGCACGCTCCACTGCACGTCGCCCCCGAATGGCAGGAGAAGTACCGCGGACGGTTCGACCACGGCTGGGACCGGCAGCGCGAGGTGACCCTCGAACGGCAGAAGGAACTCGGCGTCGTGCCCCCGGAGACGGAACTCGCACCCTGGGCCGAGGGCGTTCCCCACTGGGACGAACTCACCGACAACCAGCGCCGGTTGTCGGCCAGGTTCATGGAGACGTTCGCCGGCTTCACCGAACACGCCGACGTGCAGTTCAACAGGTTCCTCGACGCGCTGGAGCAACTCGACGAGCTGGACAACACGATCATCCTCTACATCATCGGCGACAACGGCGCCTCGGGCGAGGGCGGCATCGAAGGCACCATCGTCGAGCACCGGTTGGGACACGGCGTCGTCGACGACCCGGACGAGATGATCGACCACATCGACGAGATCGGCGGCCCGCTCAGCTACCCGATCGCCCCCGCGGGCTGGGCGCTGGCGATGAACACGCCCTACCAGTGGACCAAGCAGGTGGCCTCGCACCTCGGCGGCACCCGGGACGGCATGATCCTGCACTGGCCGCTGGGGGTCCCCGAGCGCGGCGGGATCCGTCACCAGTTCTCGCATGTGATCGACGTCCTGCCGACGATCCTGGACTGCGCGGGAATCCCGCAGCCGTTCAGCGTGGACGGGGTCCCGCAGCAGCCCATCGAGGGCACGAGCATGAAGCAGACGCTCGCCGACCCCCAGGCCCCCGAGCACCGCCGTACCCAGTACTTCGAGATGTGCGGCAACCGGGGCATCTACCACGACGGCTGGATGGCGGTCACCCGGCACGGCATCCCGTGGGAGATGGTGCCGCAGGGGGACCGGAGCTTCACCGACGACGTCTGGGAGCTCTACGACCTGAGCAGGGACTGGAGCCAGGCGCACGACCTCGCCGCCGAACACCCCGAGAAGCTGCGCCGGTTGCAGGACCTGTTCCTGATCGAGGCCGCGAAGTACCAGGTCTTCCCCCTGGACGACCGGGTCACCGAGCGGGAGAACCCCGCCGTGGCCGGACGCATCGATCTGCTCGGTGACCGGACGTCCGTCACCTACCGCGCGGGCATGAGGCGGTTCACCGAGGAGACCACCCCCAACGTCAAGAACCGCTCACACAGCATCACGGCCGACATCGAGGTGCCGGAGACAGCGGCCGAGGGTGTGATCATCGCGCAGGGCGGCCGGTTCGGCGGCTGGACCCTGTACTTCACCGAAGGCAGGCCGACCTACGCCTACAACTACTTCGGCATGAACCTGTACACCGTGCGCGGCGGCGAGCCCCTGGCGCCGGGACGGCACGAGGTCCGGCTCGAGTTCGACTACGACGGAGGAGGACTCGGCAAGGGCGGGACCGCCGTGCTCCTGGTGGACGGTGAAAAGCAGGCGACCGCACGGGTTGATCAGACCATCCCGTACTACTTCTCCTTCGACGAGACACTCGACGTCGGAGTCGACCTGAGCACACCGGTCACCGACGACTACCCCGTACTCGACAACCAGTTCACCGGGACCATTCACACGGTGCGCATCGACCTGGGCGCCCAGAGCGCCGAGTCGTCCGAGTTCGACGGCGGACTGCACCGACGCGTCATGGGGGCACAGTGAACTGCTGCGCACCGTCCGGCGGCCGGGGCGTGGGCCGGCCGCCGGGACTCCGGCAATCCGCTGTCCGCCCGGCGGTCACCGAGGGCATGGTGGCCGTCCCCGCCGGCCAGTTCCTCATGGGCAGCCGGGACGCCCTCGCCTACCCGGCCGACGGGGAAGGCCCGGTGCGCACGGTGCACGTCGACGCCTTCTGGATCGACGCCTGCACGGTGTCCAACGAACAGTTCGCGCGCTTCACCGCCGACACCGGATACCGCACCTCGGCCGAGCGGATCGGCTGGTCGTTCGTCTTCGCCGGGCGGCTCCCGGACGACTTCCCGCCCACCCGGGCAGTGGCGGCCGCGCCCTGGTGGCGACAGGTCGAGGGCGCCGACTGGCGCCACCCCGACGGACCGCACTCCACCTGGGAGGACCGAGCGGACCATCCGGTCGTCCACATCGACTGGGACGACGCCCACGCCTACAGCGCCTGGGCCGGCAAACGCCTGCCCACCGAGGCGGAATGGGAACGCGCCGCCCGAGGAGGGCTGCACGCCAAGGTGTTCCCCTGGGGCGACGAGTTCGAGCCGGGCGGCCGCCCCCGGATGAACGTATGGCAGGGCGACTTCCCCCACCGGCACCCCACAGCCGACGGCTGGTACGGCACCTGCCCGGTCCACGCCTACGAACCCAACGGCTTCGGCCTGTACAACACCACCGGCAACGTCTGGGAATGGTGCGAGGACCCGTTCTCACCCTCCTCCGACGGAGGGCAGCGGGTTGCCAAGGGCGGCTCCTATCTCTGCCATGCCTCCTACTGCCGCCGCTACCGGGTCGCCGCGCGGCAGGGCCTCCTCCTCGACTCGGCGACCGGCAACGTCGGGTTCCGGTGCGCCCTGGACATGACGTGACCCCTGTCGACTCGGATCTCGACTCCACCACTCGGACAACGGCGCGATACACCCGGAGCACAAGGAGCAGAACCATGGCACCACGAACAGGAAACTGGCGTTCCGGCGCGGCGGGGATGGCCGTACTCGGTCTCACCCTGACCGCCTGTGGCGGGGCGAAGGTCGGCGAGGACTCCTCCGGGGCGGACGCCGGCTCGGGCAAGTGCGGCACCTTCAACCTCGCGGTCAGCCCGTGGGTGGGCTACGAGGCCAACGCGGCGGTCGTCAAGCACGTCGCGGAGAAGGAACTCGGCTGCAAGGTCGTCACGAAGGACCTGAAGGCGGAGATCAGCTGGCAGGGCTTCGAGACGGGCGAGGTCGACGCCATCGTGGAGAACTGGGGCCACGACGACCTGAAGAAGAAGTACATCGACCAGCAGAAGATCGCCGTGAACCTCGGCTCGACCGGCAACAAGGGAATCATCGGCTGGTACATCCCCCCGTGGATCGCGAAGAAGCATCCGGACATCACCGACTGGAAGAACCTCAACAAGTACGCCGCGAACTTCAAGACCTCCGAATCGGGCGGCAAGGGCCAGCTCCTGGACGGCGACCCGTCGTACCAGACCAACGACGAGGCCCTGGCGAAGAACCTCAAGCTGAACTTCAAAGTGGTGTACGCGGGCAGCGAGACCGCGCTGATCCAGGCATTCCGGAACGCCGAGAAGAACAAGAAGTGGGTGATCGGCTACTTCTACGAGCCGCAGTGGTTCCTGTCCGAGGTACCACTGGTCAAGATCGACCTGCCCGAGCACACCGAAGGCTGCGACGCCGACAAGGCGAAGGTCGCCTGCGACTACCCCGTGTTCGACCTCGACAAGATCGTCAGCACGAAGTTCGCCAAGTCCGGCAGCCCGGCCTACGACCTGGTGAAGAACTTCAAGTGGACCAACGACGACCAGAACACCGTCGCCAAGTACATCGCACTCGACAAGATGACACCGGAGGCAGCGGCGAAGAAGTGGATCGAGGCGAACCCCGACAAGGTCAAGGCCTGGCTCGGCTAGAACCCACGAACGCGACGCCGAGCGCGAGTTCTTCGCCGGCGCCGTAGGAGATCGGCCGTGGCCCGGCGGCGATGCTGCGGTGGCCGGCGTCGCAGAGTGTGTTCGACCGCGAGGTCCGCGGTGTGGCCATGTTCGCCGGGCCGTACCCAAGTGCGGACTATGGAGGCGTCCTTGGTGGTGAGAGCGGCTGGCAGTACTCCGTGATCACCAGGACTTCGAATCAGCCCTGCTCCCGCACCGTACCCTCCTCGTGCCGGCGAAGACGGCGAAGACGACGGTGCTGCGGGTGGCCCGGACGTGAAGCAGCAGGCTCAGCGCGAACCAGAGGACGCGGACCGCCCGTGAGACCCGAGAGCGGGGAGCGTCAGCGATCTCCTCGCGGACCACTCCAGCTCGCGCTCGGCCCGCTCGGCTTCCGGCAGCACCCTGCACCCTTTACGGATCACTCGCTCCGCGCAGCGCCGGCCCCGGCTTCCTGCGGCCGTTCACGAGGCGCTCCCGGTGGCCGGTCGGGCGGTGTCGGACACGGCGGAGGCACGGTCCAGGCCAAGCTGCAGCTCCATGCGCGCGACGCGCACGCCATCGCCTGTGAGCTTGTAGTAGCGGCGGGGCCGCTGCCTCTCCCCGCCCGGAGTCTCCCACTCAGAGGTCACCAGCTTCGCATCCTGCAGACGGGTCAGGATCGGATACAGGGTGCCGCTGGCCAGCTTCGCGGCCTTCATCAGCTCGTAGCCGTACCGGGGAGCCGCCGGATCTTCCAGGAAAACCCGCAGCACCCGCTCCAGCTGAGGTGTCTTCTTCATCTCCATCACGCCACTCTACATATGTCGTGCGACATATGTAGAGTGAACCCGGTCGGCAGCAGCACGGACTCTGCTGCGCAATTCTGGAGTCAGGCCGTGAGCCGGTAGGCGAGGTGTTCGAGGCGGCTGCTGCGGGTGTGGTGCTGGTCGTGTCCGGTCCA
>NZ_JBSFUU010000099.1:0-29685 GCF_053591955.1 Streptomyces sp. NPDC002845
CCTCGTCCTCAAACGCCGGACGGGCTGATGGTGCCTGGCCTGGAGCCGCGCCCCTTAAGGGGCGCGGGGCTGTATCGATGTGCGGCTCCGCCGCGTGGGCGCGACCAGCCACACACAACCCCCAGCCCGCCAACAACCCCACCACCCACCCCCTGCCCGACGGGGTCGAAGGGGCGGAGCCCCTGGGGGATGGGACGGGTAGGGGCGGCGGGGGCGAACCAAATCCGGTGGGGCCGCCGCGGGGGTCAGCCCGGGATCAGGCCGTCGTCGGTGAGGAGCTCCCGGACCTCCTCCAGGGTCGCGTCGGGAGACGGGAGGATGAGTTCGGAGGGCTCCAGGGAGTCGTCCGGCAGGGGGGTGCCGAGTTCGTGGACCTTGGCCAGGAGGGCTTGGAGGGTACGGCGGAAGCCGGGCCCGTCGCCGATCTCCATCTCGGCCAAGAGTTCGTCGTCCAGCTTGTTCAGTTCGGCGAAGTGGCTGTCGGCCAGCCTCACCTGCCCCTCCCCCATGATCCGTACGATCATGTCGCCCTCCTCAGGCATGGGTCACTGCTTGTCGAACCGCGGAGTGTCCCGCTGCTGGGACTGCGACTGGGACGGGGTCGAGGACTCGCCCGTGCCGCCCTCGATCGCCTGCTTCTGCTCGGAGGAACCTCCGGCCAGCTCCGTCTTCATGCGCTGCAGCTCCAGCTCCACATCCGTACCACCGGAGAGGCGGTCCAGCTCGGCCTGGAGGTCGTCCTTGTGCATGCCGGACTGGTCGTCCAGCGCACCGGAGGCCAGCAGCTCGTCGATCGCGCCGGCCCGCGCCTGGAGCTGCGCCGTCTTGTCCTCCGCCCGCTGTATGGCGAGGCCGACGTCGCCCATCTCCTCGGAGATGCCGCTGAACGCCTCCCCGATCCGCGTCTGCGCCTGCGCCGCCGTGTATGTGGCCTTGATGGTCTCCTTCTTCGTGCGGAAGGCGTCCACCTTGGCCTGGAGCCGCTGCGCGGCCAGCGTCAGCTTCTCCTCCTCGCCCTGGAGCGTGGCGTGCTGGGTCTCCAGGTCGGTCACCTGCTGCTGCAGGGCGGCCCGACGGGAGAGCGCCTCACGGGCGAGGTCCTCGCGGCCGAGCGCGAGCGCCTTGCGGCCCTGGTCCTCCAGCTTGGAGGACTGGCCTTGGAGCTGATTGAGCTGCAACTCCAGGCGCTTGCGCGATGTCGCGACGTCCGCGACACCACGGCGCACCTTCTGCAACAGCTCCAGCTGCTTCTGGTACGAGTAATCGAGGGTTTCGCGCGGGTCCTCGGCCCGGTCAAGGGCCTTGTTCGCCTTCGCGCGGAAGATCATCCCCATACGCTTCATGACACCGCTCATGGGCTTCGCGCGCCCCCTTCTGACGGACTCCAGCTCCAGCGACTGCAACAGAACCCACAGTACGGGCCCTGCATCCATTACCGCACTGTTCGGGGACGGATGCGCTCCTCCCCAAGGACGACTGCGTACGGCACCGCTCCGGCGTAGGGAGTAGGTGTTCCCCTGGGACCCTCCCCCGATCCCGCCTCGGCAACCCCGCTCCTCCACGGTTACGTACGGGAGGACAACGGAAATCCCTCAGGCTCCCTCCGGGTGAACCGCCGCCCGCCTTCCCTTTCAGGCCACTCTGTCCCTCTACCTGTCTTTTTACAGACGACCGGTGTTGCCGGATCGTTCCCCACTCCGCTGGGGTCCATGCCCCCGTACCCCGTACCCTTGGGTTTTGTGTTCCGAAGCCGTGCCAAGAGCGAGAAGGCCTCGGTAGCCGACAAGGCTCCGACGACCAACTCCAATGAGCCCCGTGACCCGCAGGCCCCGAAGGGCCGCCCCACGCCGAAGCGCAGTGAGGCCCAGGCGCAGCGTCGCAGCGTCGCCAGTACGCCGACGACGCGCAAGGAGGCCGCCAAGCGCTCCCGCGACGAGCGCCGCGCCGCGCTGGAGAAGCAGCGCCAGGCCCTGGCGACCGGTGACGAGCGCTATCTGCCCGCCCGTGACAAGGGCCCGGTGCGCAAGTACGCGCGCGACTTCGTGGACTCACGGTTCTCGGTCGCCGAGTTCTTCCTGCCGCTGGCCGTCGTCATCCTCGTCCTGAGCATGGTGCGGGTGGCGTCGCTGCAGAACATCGCGCTGCTGCTGTGGCTCTTCGTGATCGTCCTGATCGTGGTCGACTCGGTCGGTCTCGCGTTCCGTCTGAAGAAGCAGCTCAGGACGCGCTTCCCCGACGAGAACCTGCGCGGCGCCGTCGCCTACGCCCTGATGCGCACCCTCCAGATGCGTCGCCTTCGGCTGCCGAAGCCGCAGGTCAAGCGCGGAGAGCGGCCCTGAGCGCGGCTCCGTTCTCCGGGGGTGCGGACGCCTGGCTGCGCGGCCTGGGCGGTTTGCGTGATGTCGTACGGCAGGAACTGGTGGCCCGGCAGCTCGACGAGCAGATAGCCGGGCGGTTCCCCGTCGGCCAGCGGCTGCGGGTGCTCGACGTCGGCATGGGCCAGGGCACACAGGCGCTGCGGCTGGCCCGCGCCGGGCACGCGGTGACCGGCGTCGAGCGCGAGGCCAGGATGATCGCCGCCGCCCGTGAGACGCTCGCCGCCGAGCCGGAGGGCATCCGGAGCCGGGTGCGGTTCGTCGAGAGCGACGGCCGGGACACCGGCGTGCACTTCCTGCCGGGCAGCTTCGACGTGGTGCTCTGCCACGGTGTTCTGATGTACGTCGAGGAACCGGACCCCCTGCTGGCGGGGCTGGCCCGGATGCTCGCCCCCGGCGGACTCCTCTCCCTCCTCGTACGCAACGGCGACGCCCTCGCCATGCGACCGGGACTGGCCGCCGACTGGGCCTCCACCCTGGCCGCCTTCGACACCACCGCCTACACCAACCGACTCGGCCTCGACGTACGGGCCGACCGACGCGAGGCCCTCACCGCCACACTCGCCGGAATCGGGGCGCCTCTGCACGCCTGGTACGGCGTACGCGTCTTCACCGACCTCGCCGCGGACGACGAGGCGGTGCCGGACGACGTGGAGGCCCTGCTGGCGGCCGAGGAGCGGGCCGGGCGGACAGATCCCTATCGCCAGGTGGCGGCCTTGCTGCACCTGTGCGGGGTCCGCGGCTGAGGCAGCCGTGCCCCTTAAAGGGGCGCGGGGCTGTGACATTGTGCGGCTCCGCCGCGTGGGCGCGACCAGCCAAAACTCACCCGCAGACGCCAGAACACCGCCCCGCCCGAGCTCTCAGGCGCCCCGCCCACTCAGAGCCTGTGTCATATCCCCGGCCGGGCGCACGCCGCCTGGCACGCACGCTCGCCGCGTTGCCGAAACGCCCACGTGGCTCCTCCCCCACGCTCGAACCGGCTTCGCTCGGCTCGCGCGGGGGCACCCCCATCGAGGGCGCTCCGGCGCCTTGCGATCGCACGCACCAGACGACGTGCGCTGATCCGGCCGGGGATATGACACAGGCTCTCACCCTTGAAGACTCATCGGCCCGTAAATCTCCTTCGCGTCCTCGAACAGCCGGACCTGGTCCGCACCCCCGTCGAGAAGGGCCTTCCAGTGCTCACCGATCCAGGACTCCGCGTCCCCTTGCGTGGTGAACTCCTCGGGCTGCACCGCGGGCTGGACCTCCGCCCCGTCGGCCTTCTCGAACCGCCACGTCCATGCCGTCATGTGAGCCTCCGTAAGTACCGGCCCGGTATCGAACACCGTACCGAGCAAGATCCGGTTCCTGCCCAGAGCCTAGTCGGACGCGCAAGACCTGCGAGGACTTACCGGGACACGAGAAAATCGAGCCCGTGGAACTGACTCTGCTCGGCACCGGCGCCCCCGCGGGCCTCCCCCGCCCCGACTGCCCGTGCGCGGCCTGCGCGACCTCGCTCGGCGGTGACGCGCGGGCGGCGACCGCGCTGCTCGTGGACGGCACGCTGCTGCTGGACCTCACGCCCGGCGCGGCCCTGGCCGCCGCGCGCTCGGGGCGCACGCTCACCGGCGTACGGCAGGTGCTGCTCTCGCATCCGCACAACGGGCCCGCGCTGGAGGTCCCGGCGGGGCTGCCGCAGCCCGGACGGGTACCGGACGGGCAGGAGCTGGCGCTGCTGACCGGGCACCGGGTGCGGGCGGTGCCGATGGACGCGCCGGGGACGGGGTACGAGGTGACCGGGCCGGGCGGGCAGCGGCTGCTGTATCTGCCGCCGGGTGGGGCGCCCGCCGGGGTGGAGGAGCACTCGGCGGAGGCGTACGACATGGTCCTCGCCGATGTCGTGGGGCGCCCGGACGCGTTGGCGCGGCTGCGGGCGGTGGGCGCTGTCGGTCCGGCCACCGACGTCGTCGCCGTACACCTCGACCATGACGTGCCGCCGGGCGCCGAGTTGCGCCGTCGGCTCGCGGCCTCGGGGGCGCGGGCCGTGCGGGACGGGACGACGCTGCTCGTGGGCGTCTACGAGGACGTACCCGACGTACCCAGGCGCACCCTCGTCCTCGGCGGGGCGCGGTCCGGGAAGTCGGTCGAGGCCGAGCGGCGGCTGGAGGCGTTCCCGGAGGTGCTGTACGTGGCGACGGGCGGCGCCCGGAACGGCGACGGGGAGTGGGCCGCGCGGGTCGCCGCCCACCGGGAGCGGCGGCCGGGGTCCTGGCGGACCGCCGAGACCTGCGATCTCGTACCGCTGATCGAGGAGGACGGGGCGCCGCTGCTGATCGACTGTCTGTCACTGTGGCTGACGGACGCGATGGACTCCGTGAACGCCTGGGACGACGACGAGTGGGCGGGCGGCGGCGAGCGCGCCCTGCGGGCACGGGTCGAGGAACTGGCCACAGCCGTACGGCAGACCCGCCGGACCGTGGTCGCCGTCTCGAACGAGGTCGGCTCCGGGATCGTCCCGGCGACGGCGTCCGGCCGGCGCTACCGCGACGAACTCGGGCGCCTGAACACGGCGTTCGCGAACGAGTGCGAGCACGTGCTGCTGGTCGTCGCAGGTCAGGCGCTGTCTCTGCGCGGCTGACGGCGGGCTCTGCGCGGCTGACGGCGGGCGATCACCCGGTACGCGTACGGCAGCAGCGGTACGCAGGCCCGCGCGGCGACCACCGCGCAGCCGAGCGACTCCAGTTCCTCCCGGAGTTTCCGGGCGGGGATCAGGTGGGGCGGGCGCGGGCGGCCTCCGGTCGACAGCCACCGTCCGCCCAACCCCCGTGCCGGGTCCGGCAGTTCGACGAGGAGGTGGCCGTCGGGGCGGAGGGCGGTGAGGGCGGCGCGGAGTTCCTCGTGGGGGTCGGCGGTGTGTTCCAGGTGGTCGAGCATGCTGACGACGTCGTAGCGGGCACGGAGCCGGCCGGCGGTGTCCGGGTCGGTGAGGGTGCCGTGGTGCGCCTCGTCGATCCGCTCGGCCGCGCGGGCCCACTCGACGCGCGGGTCGGTGTCGAGTCCGTCGAAGGCGGTGTACGGGAACACGCTCTTCGCGGCCTCCGGGAAGTATCCGTACCCCGTGCCGATGTCGAGCCAGCTCTCGGGTTCGGGGTACGGCAGCAGCGCGCGGGCGGCGGCGAGGTGGCGCAGGCGGTTCAGACGTCCGGGGGCGGCGTTCGTCTGCGGCGTGCGGGGCATGGCGGCTCCTGCGGACGGAACGTGCGGCAATCCATGACAAAGCGGAACGTATGGGATCGCGATCATGGGTGCAAAGACGTGGCGCCGATGGGGCACCGCCGTGTTCGATCGCTGCCGGTACTGTTCGGCGAATGAGCTCGCTTAATCTCGACGACTTCACCGATCTGATCGAGCGCCCCGACGGTGGGGTGCGCCGCGATGCCGAGGCGCGGCGGGAGCGGCAGATCGTGCCGCCCGGGGCGCTGGGCCGCCTCGACGACCTGGGTGAGTGGCTGGCGGCGGCGCAGTCCGCCGTGCCGGTGCGGCCGATCGCGCACCCTCGCGTGGTGCTGTTCGCGGGCGACCACGGTGTCGCCGGACTCGGCGTGTCCGCACGGGAAGCGGGCACCGCGGACCAGCTGGTGCGGGCGGTGCTCGACGGCGGCAGCCCGGTGTCCGTGCTGGCCCGGCGGCTCGATGTGCCGGTCCGCGTGGTCGACATGGCGCTCGACTGCGAGCCCGGCACCCTGCCCGACGACGTCGTACGGCACCGGGTGCGGCGCGGCTCCGGGCGGATCGACATCGAGGACGCGCTGACCATCGAGGAGGCGGAGGCGGCCTTCCGCGCGGGCGCCGCGGTCGCCGACGAGGAGGCGGACGCCGGGACCGATCTGGTCGTCCTCGGCGATGTGAGCGTCGGCGGGACCACGGCCGCGGCCGTGCTGGTCGCCGCGCTGTGCGGGACCGACGCGTCCGTGGTCACCGGGCGCGGCGGGCAGGCCATCGACGACCTCGCCTGGATGCGCAAGTGCGCGGCCGTCCGGGACGCCCTGCGCCGGGCCCGGCCCGTGCTCGGGGATCAGCTCCAGCTCCTCGCGACGGTGGGCGGGGCCGACCTCGCCGCGATGACCGGGTTCCTGCTGCAGAGCGCCGTCCGCAAGACCCCGGTGATCCTCGACGGCGTCGTCTCGACCGCGTGCGCGCTGGTCGGGCAGCGGGTCGCCTTCCGGGCGCCCGACTGGTGGCTCGCCGGACAGAAGAGCGGCGAGCCCGCCCAGGCCAAGGCCCTGGACCGCATGGCGATCGAGCCGCTGCTCGACCACGGCGTGGCCGTCGGCGAGGGCGCGGGCGCGCTGCTGGCCCTGCCGCTGGTCCAGGCGGCTGCCGCACTGGCGGCGGAGCTTCCCGAGCGGCCGGAGCCGGAGGAGCGGGCGGAGCCCGAGAAGCCGGAGGAGGCCGAGAAGCCCGAGGGGACCGAGAAGCCCGAGGAGGCCGAGAAGCCCGAGGTTTCCGAGTAGTCCACGGACGACGACCAAGCGGGTCCTGCGAAGTCCGGTGCGGTTCGGCGGCGCCCAAAGGGGCGCGGGGCCGTGTCGATATGCGGCTCCGCCGCGTGGGCGCGACCAGCCACCACGGACCCGCAGGCGAAGCACCGCACTTCCAGCGGAGCGCTTGGTCCCCGTCTCGCCGTTGCGGCGGAAAAGTGACCGTCGCGACGGCACCCTTCCGTGTCCCGTTCCGTCTTCAGGTGCACACGCACCTGGAGTCGCACGAATGAGCACGCCGATGGGAACCGCCGGGCTGAAAGCCCGCGCCCGCGCCGAATGGGGCCCGCTGTACGCCACCGTGCGCGCGGCGCTCGTCGAACGGCGCGCGCGGGCCGTCCCGATGGCCCTCGCGGCCGTCTGTCTGACGGCGGCCCTGCACTTCGTGCACAACCAGCCCTGGGGCTACGGCTTCGTGCAGAGCATCGGTGCCGTACGCGCCGAGGACCCCCTCTGGCTCGCCCTTCTGCGCACTCCGCTCTCCCTCTTCGTACCGGCCCTGGATCTGCCCGCGTGGGGTTCGCTGGCGCAGATCCTGGTCGTGTTCGGGATCGCGGAGATCTGCCTCGGCCGGGGACGGACACTCGCCGTCGCGTACGTCGCCACGCTGGCCGGCACGCTCTACGCGCGCGTGGGCATCGCGCTCGGCCCGGACGTCCCCCTGGGGCTGCCCGCGTCGGACGCGCAGGTCGTCGACAGCGGGCCGTCGGCCGCGGTGGTCGGGCTGGCCGTGTACGTCGGATGGTGCTGCCGGACGTATCTCACGGCGGGTCTGGTGGTCGTGGCGATGGTCGTGGAGGTGCTGGTGAAGGAGAACCTCGCGGGCAAGGAGCACCTGGCGGCGATCGCGGCCGTGCTGGTGGGGTGCGGGGTCGCGGCGGTGCGTCAGCGGCGTTCGAGGGGGCGGGCGGGGGCCGGCTCGGGGTCGGGTCTGCCGCCGATCCAGTCCTGAACCCTGCGGCTGGGGCCCGCCCAGCGGCGGTCGTGGCGGTAGGCGCGCAGCATCGAGCGGGCGCGGGCGCGCGGCCGCCGTCGGTAGAAGCGGCGGGCCCAGGGCGAGGCCGGCCGGGCCAGGCGGACCGCGCCGACCAGGGCGAGGAAGGGGATGATCGCCCCGAAGATCGCGAGGCGGACCTTGCCCTTGCTCAGGGCGAGGAGCACGAAGAGGAAGTTGCCCGCCACGCTGACGACGACGCCGCCCCGGTTCTGCAGTTCCTCCTCGCTGAGATCGTTGACCCCGAACGGCAGGAAGCCGCCGAGCACCAGGCCGACCAGGGCCGCCGTCAGCGCCACCGCCTCGACGCTCTTGCGGCCCTCCTCGGTCCAGTACACGTCGGCGAGGTGCAGGATCAGCGCGAACTCGTCCAGGACGAGCCCGGCGCCGATGCCGAACAGCACCGCGAACACGGCCCCGCCGAAGCCGTGCCGGCTGCTCGCCACCGCGCCGAAGCCGCCGACGACCGTGAGGACGACGCCGGGGACGACGTGGTGGATGTGCAGGCCGCCGGAGCTGACGTTGCCGAACGGGCCCTTTCCCGCGCGGATGAGGCGGGTGATGAGCCGGGTGATCAGAAAGGCCAGCACGAACGCGGTGAGCGCGAGCAGCAGCGGGAGCTTGCCCGGCTCGACGATGTTCCGCTCCCACCATTGCCCCATATGCGAACTTTATCCGTGATCTTCGATCACGGCCGCCGCTGATGCCGCGCAGAGCGCCGGGTAACCTGCGCCGGTGCCCGCCCCCTCCGCGACTCCCCTCCCCGACGGCCTCCGTTTCGCCTTCGGCACCCTCACCGTGCTGCCCGTCCGGGTGACCCGCTGGGACCGTGACGCGGCCCGCGCGGGGATGCTGTGGGCACCCGCCGCCGGACTGGTCGTGGGCCTTGCCTCGGCCGCGCTGGGCGTGTTCCTGCTCCTGCTGGGCGCGGGCCCGCCGCTCGCCGCCGTGGCCACCGCCGCCGTGCCCGCCGTGCTCACCCGTGGCCTCCACCTCGACGGGCTCGCCGACACCGCCGACGGGCTCGGCAGCGGCAAGCCCTCCGAGGACGCGCTGCGCATCATGAAGCAGTCCGACATCGGCCCGTTCGGGGTCATCACCCTCGTCTTCGTCCTCCTCGCCCAAGTGGCCGCGCTCAGCCAGGCGTACGGCGCCTCGTGGGCCCACGGTGCCCTCGCGGCCGTCGTCTCGGCCACGGCGGCCCGGCTCGCGCTGACCCTGGCCGCGCGCGCGGGGGTGCCGTCGGCCCGGCCGGACGGGCTGGGGGCGGCGGTCGCCGGAACGGTGCCGGTGCGGGGCGCGCTGCTCGTGGCGGGGCTGGTCGGCTGTGCCGCGGCGGCGGGTTCGGGGGCCTTCCTCGGGGTGTACGGCGTCGTCGGCGCCGTCCTCTCGGTCGCGGTCGCCTGCGGTGTCGCCGAGGTGCTGCTGCGGCACTGTACGCGGCGGTTCGGCGGGGTGACCGGTGATGTGTTCGGCGCGCTCGAAGAAGCCGCCGGGACAACGGCGTTGGTGGTGTTCGCCCTGTTCGGGTAGCTACCCTTTCGCAGGTCTGCGTATCGAGGGAGAGACATGCGGCCGAAGCGGTTCAGCGTCAAGATCGCCATTCCGTTCGTGGGCGAGATCAGCGGTGAGTGGGAGCCGGACGACGCCGAGCGCAAGGCGGCCTGGGAGCTGTACGTGGAGCTGGTGACCCGGGTCGCGGTGGTGCCGTTGCGGGAGGGCGAGGGCTCGGCGCGTGAGGCGCTGACCTCGATGTACAGCTTGTTCGCGACGGTCCGGGACATCCTCAAGCGGTACGGCCCCGACCTCGCCTCGCCCGGCCGCCCCGACCAGGTCTCCTTCGGTGCCCTCGCCGTCACCGTCCTCAACAACGCCCTGCGGCCCGTCCTCGCCAAGTGGCACCCCCGGCTCGCCGCCTGGGAGGGCGCTGTGCCGGTGGGCCGCGCCCCCGTCGACCACGAGAACGCCTGGCCCGAGATCGACGCCCTCCGCGCCGACCTGGAGTCCCTGCGCCTGGTCCTGGTCCAGATGGCCGACGTCCTGGGCACCGTGGCGGGGGCCGCCGACCTGATCCGGGTCTCCGAGAGCGTGCCGTTCCAGGGGCTCACGTCGGAGCGGCCGACGGGCAGCGCCGCCACGTAGCGGGTTCAGCGGCGTGTCTCATCGGCCGGGCTCCAGGCCGTGCGGCAACGTGCCCCAAGGGTGATCGCCCGCGCCGGGCACCGCACAGTGCACGGCCGCGCCCCGCCCCCGGGCGAGGCCCTCGGCGTCGGCCCCCGGCGGCACCCCGTACACGAGGTGGCAGACCTGTGCCCCGGTGCCGCCGCCCTGCCAGGGTGGGAGGTTCAGGTCCAGCCCTTCGTACGTCTCCCACGTGCCCTCGAAGGTGACGAGCACGTCGGCGATACGGGCGTACTCGGGGTGCGGCGGTGTGCCGTGGTTGAGGACGAGCGTGCCACAGCCGGTGCTCCGGGCCTCGGCGGCGAGCCGCCGGTAGTGGGTGAACTCGTCCGGCCCGGCGGCCACTTGGTCGAGGAACGCGCCGTCGGCGCCGTACCAGTCGCGGTGCCGGGCGAGGTCCCGTACGACATCGGCGGCGGGTCTGCGGCCGTAGCCGGTGTCGGCGTACCCGAGCACCCGCACGTCCGCGGCCCGCAGCCGGGCGGCGACCTCGGCGAAGGCCGGGTCGGGGGCCTCGCCGGGGCCGCTGGCCGGGTTCAGGACGACGCCGTACAGCCGGGGTGCGGCGGCGACGACGGCGTCCCATTCGGCGGGGCGGACGGACGGGTGCTCGTAGTAGGGCACCAGCAGGGTTCTCATCGGCGGGCGGGTGCCTTCGCCTGCGGACAGCTCATCGGTGCGCGGTCGCCCTCCCCAACAGGCCGCAGACGAGGCCGCCTTGGAGTGCGGCCGCCGTGCCGTGGACGAGCACGGCGGTCCAGTGCGGGTCGCCCGTGTGGGTGGCCAGGGTGATGGTCTGGGCGAGGGCGGCGGCGCAGCACACCACGGCGGCGCTCAGGACCGCGCCGAAGGACTGGAGCAGCAGGCCGGTCCACAGCACCATGCCCAGGAGGAGGAGCCCGGCGAGGCGTGGGCCGGTCAGGCCCGGTGCCTGTGGCCACAGGGCGGCGGTGGCGAAGGTGAGGGCGAGCAGGGCGGCGAGGTACCCGGCGAGGCACCGCACCAGGGTGAGGGCCGTGGTCCGCCAGAAGGCCCTCGGTGTGCTGGTGGAGCGCAGCCCGGTGAGGCCGCCGCTGCGGAACCGGTACAGCAGCCACTCCGCCGGGCCCATGCTGAGCGTGAGCGCCACGGCGGCGGGGGCGGCCACCACGGTGTCCTCCTTGCCGGTGAGCACGTCACCGAGCGCCGCGTACAGCACGAGGACACCGCTGCCGAGGCCGAACAGGGCGTACGGAACGGAGTCGGCGAGCCGGGGTGCGGCGGCGCGGGGCCGGGCGGGGAGGCCGCCGAGCGCCCCGAAGGGCAGCAGCGCCACCAGCCCGGCCGTCCAGCTGCCCTCCCCCAGGTCCTTCACCGTGGGCGCCGCTTCGCGCGCGGCCAGGACGGCGACGACGGCCAGGGAGCCCACCAGCAGCGCGAGTCTCGCCGTGTCCGGCACGGGCCGGCCCAGGGCGAACACCGCGCCGCCCGCCATCGGCAGCAGGGCGAGCAGCAGGGCCCGTTCGCGGCCCATGACCAGCAGTACGGTGGCGGCGCCCAGATAGCAGGACTGCCCGGCCGCGAAGGCGACCACGCCCGGGTCCCCCGTGCCCGCCACAGCCAGCGCGACCATCGAACCGAGCAGCGCTCCGAACGGGGCCCCGACCAGCAGGCAGCGGCGGGCCGCCGCGCGGTCGCCCAACCCCAGCCAGGAGTACGCGCGATGGGCGAGCCCCTGGTTCCAGGTCCAGCCGCACAGGGCGCCGACGAGCAGCGGGACCGTACCGGCGGGCAGGCCGAAGTCGTCGCGGGGGCCTGCCAGGAGGGGTGCGCCCAGGACGTGGCCGAGGCCCGGCAGGGCGAAGACCACGCCCCGCAACAGGCAGCCCAGCAGGCCGAGTTGCCAGGGGTCGTGCACCGGGCCGTCCGGTTCGGGGTGGCGGCGCTCGACCCGGTCGTACAACTCCTCGGCGAGCGCGAAGGAGTCGTGGCAGCCGTACCGTTCGCGTATCTGGTCGTCCGACATGCCGTCGGACTCCAGCAGTGCGGCTATCTCGTCCGGGTGGACGGCGGCGGCGATGAAGTCCCGTAGCCGCTCGGCGAGTTCGTCGACGGGGTCGGGCTGTGCCCAGCTCGGCGGCCGGTGGCGCTGGCGGGGCAGGCGGGGCAGGGTGTCCGGCCCGGCTCCGGGCGGCAACGAGATGCTTCCGCTCACCAGTCGGTCCCGTTCGTCGCCACGGACTGGTACCAGGGGTCGCGCAGTTCGAGGGTCCAGTCGGTGACCGTCTCCAGCGTCGGTTCGTACACCTCGGGGCGGCCCGCGAGCTCCTGGTAGATCGTCCGGAAGGCGTCGACGGAGCGGCGCAGTGTGAACCGGTCGATGACCCGTTGACGGGACAACGCGCCGAGTTTCAGGCGCCGTTCGTCGTCGCGGAGGAGGGTGAGGGCGGCGGCCGCCATCTTCTCCGGCTCGCGCGGCGGGACGACGATGCCGGTGTCGCCGACCGCCTCGCTGACGCCGCCGACGTCCGTGGAGACCGTCGTACGGCCGCAGGACATCGCCTCGATGATGGAGAACGGGAAGCCCTCGGAGATGGAGGAGAGCATCACGACGTGGCCCGCCGCGTACGCCCGCCACACCTCGCTGATGCGGCCCTCGAAGGTGAGCCCGTCGGTGACGCCGAGTTCGGCGGCCAGCTTCTCCAGGCGGGTCCGGTACGCCTCCCCGCCGGGCGGCACGGGGCCGAACAGCCGCAGCCTGGTCCCGGGGAGTTCGGCCCGGACCATGCCGTACGCGCGGATCAGGGTCTCCAGGTCCTTGATGGGGTCGACGCGGCCGCACCAGGTGAGCGTGGGCACCTCGGGTTCCGGCCCGGCGTGCGGGAAGGCGTGCGGGTCGACGCCGTTGTAGACCGTGCGGATCCTGTCGCCGTCGGCGCCGCCGCGCTCCTCCCAGCGGCGGTTGTACTGGTTGCAGGGCGTGATCAGGTCGGCCGCCCGGTAGCCGAGGGAGTTCAGCTCCCGATAGAAGCCGAGCAGACACGCCTTCACCGGCCAGCGCTGGGCGTCGGCGCGGTGGCCGAGGTAGCGCTCGCGCAGGTAGATGCCGTGCTCGGTGAGGAGGAACGGCACGCCGTCGAAATGGTGTGCGGCGAGCGCGGGCAACGTTGCCAGACCGCTGCTGACCGCGTGCGCCACCGAGTCCTCGGGGATACGCGTGCCGAGCGGCCTGAGGGCGTGTTCCAGCAGGTCGGTGGCGGTCAGGGCGTCGTGCACGGTGGGCCGGGCCCGCGCTGTCGGCAGATGCGGCATCGTCCAGATCCACATCAGCGCGCGGAGCGCGGACTCGGTGCGCAGGGCCGCCGACAGCCGTCCGTCGCGGGCGAGCACGGCCAGCTCGTACAGCGCCTCGCCGAAGTCGCAGCGCGCCTCGGGGGCGAGGAACGAGAGCAGGAACCGCTCGTAGGAGTCGAGGAAGCGGCGGCGGGCCCGGCCCAGCGGCGCCCGCCCACGGCCGGGGCGCGGGCCCCAGGTCGGTACGGGGGTGTGCCGGTAGGCGTTGGGCGGCAGCTCCCAGGTCACGGGTTCG
The DNA here is from genome assembly GCF_053591955.1 of Streptomyces sp. NPDC002845. Classification (NCBI taxonomy): domain Bacteria; kingdom Bacillati; phylum Actinomycetota; class Actinomycetes; order Kitasatosporales; family Streptomycetaceae; genus Streptomyces; species Streptomyces sp. NPDC002845. The sequence continues at coordinate 13,642 of NZ_JBSFUU010000099.1, forward strand.
CGACCGCTGCCGGTGAGCGAGACGATGTGGAAGTCGACTTCGGGCATGCCCTTGACGAGCTGGTCGCACCAGGTGCTGACCCCGCCGTGGACATGCGGATAGGTGCCTTCGGTGAGCATGGTGACATGACGGCCGGTGCGCATCGCTTCGTGGATCCCCCTGTTGCGGATTCTGTGTGGGGAACTGCTGCCAGGAACCCGGCTGCGGGTTCGTTGTGGCTGATCGCGCCCCACGGCGGAGCCGCATATCGAATACAGCCCCGCGCCCCTTTCGGGGCGTTGTCGCTACGGCAGCTTCAATGTGAGCGAGGACTGCAGCGCGGCCGGTGTGGTCCAGTCCGAGCGCGCTCCCGCGTAGGGCGTGCCGAAGGTGGTCGTGCCGAGTAGGAGCTGCTTCCTGGTGCCCTCCGGTGCGGTGACGGGGATCTGGGTGCCGGACGGGGCGGTGACGGTGACCGTGTTCCCGACGCGGTACGCCGTGACCTTGTTGACGGCGATCGCGGTCTGCCAGGCGGCCCGGCGTTTCAGCTCGGTGCCGATCGCGCTCTGCCGGGGGTTCACCAGCGGGGTGTTGTCGGCGAAGAGCGCCCGGTAGTCGGCGAGCACCTTGTCCAGGACCGGGTAGAGCAGCCGGTCCTCGGCCAGGTTGGACTGGTGCGCGTAGTGCGGGCGCGGATCGTTGCCGAGGGCGTGCACCAGGCCGGTGCGGGCCTCCTGCGGGACGATGTGCTCCTGGTAGCCGGTGGCGGCGTCCAGGGGCTGGTCCAGGCAGGTGGACGTGGGGTTGTTCTCGCAGATGCCGCTGCCGCCGTCGGCCGCCGAGGCGTAGATCCAGTTGTACTCGTCGACCATCTCCTCGGCCGTACCGACGTTGTAGTACAGGTTCATCGGATGGCGCGGCACGGTCAGGGCGCTGCCCACCGGGCGCTGGCGCGGCTCACGGGAGTTGTCGGACGCGGTCCACTTGATGCCGTTGTCGGCGAGGGCGCGGGCGAGGTTCGGGTTGTCGTCGGGCTGCTGGGGCAGGGTCTTCAGGCCCGAGTGCTCGCCCGTCACCAGCTCGGTGCGGTCGAGCGGGAGGCCGTGCGAGCGCGCCCAGTCGTGGTTGCGGGCGATCTCCGCCGAGATGTCGGCGCGGCTCATGTACCGCGTGGAGCCGTCCGCGTTCTTCGCACAGCTCCACGGCACAGTCGACGTGTCCTGGACACAGCCGAGGAACGGGTGGGTGTAGGTGTGGTTGATCCAGCGGTACTGGTTCCTGTCGGCGAGCAGCTGGTCGGTGAGGGCGTCGGTGCCGCCGTTCTCCGCCTTCCACGCCTCGCCCGAACCGGCGTTGTAGACCAGGTCGAGGGTGAAGCCACTGGACCGCTGCCACTGCCTGGCGTACACCGCGTCGGCCGCCGTCATCCGGATCGGCGCGGTCCCCTCGCCGTCACCGCCCGCGCAGTCGAAGTCGCCGGGCGTGCAGTTGTTCTCGGTGTCCCAGCGGCTGTCGGGCGCGAAGACGTCGTCGATGTGGACGGCGAAGTAGTTCCTGCTCTGCCCGAGGTGGACGCCCTGTGTCAGCCACTCCACGATGCCGCGGGCCAGGACGCGGAACTGCCGCTGGTGTTGGTTGTAGGCGAAGGTGACGACGAGTTCGCGGCGCCCGTCGTGGGCGTACTCGCCGATCAGGCTGCCCCGCCCCGTGCCCGCGGGCACGGCGATGTCGACGTAACTCGTGAAGCCCTCGCGGGGCCGCGCCACGAACCCGAAACTCTCCGGCACGGACGGGGAGTTGTCCTCGAAGGTGAACGCGCCGTCGAGGTAGTCGAAGGGCCCGGACCGGCCGGCGTCGGTGACCGCCGCGTCGCGGCCGTCGAGACTCCCGGCCCAGCCGCCCTCGCTCGTGTGGTCGAGGCCGACGCCCGGGTGGGCCCAGGTGTAGGCGTCCACCTGGGGGATGCCGTACGTCCGTTCGTACGTCTCCAGGGCGGTCTGCTCGGGCGAACCCGCGCCGAACGGGGCCTCGTTGGGCAGCACCACGCCCTGGTATCTGGCCCGCGGTCTGCCGTCGGCCGTGTCGCTGAGGAACGCGGTGTCGACGGTCGGGCGGCCCGGGTCGTCGAGGTCGACCCTCGTGTACGGGATGCCGGTGCTCCTCAGCTCCGCCATGACGGCCTGGACCGGGCTGTCGCCGTTGTCCACGACCAGGACCTTCAGATCGATGCGCGGCTCGGCCGCCGCGGACGTCCCGGGTATTCCCAGCCCCAGCGTCATCAGGCCGGTGGCCGCGAGGACAGCGGCCGTTTTCCTCCATCGGTGCGCACGGTGCGCCATGGTGCCCGTCCCTCCCCCCATGGATCCCCCTGTGGCCGGAACCGGGAGCAGATCCGTGGAAATGGTGCAGAGCGGCGAGGTGTTCACTCGCCGGACGCGACGAGTGTGGCGCAGGTCACCGGGTGTGGGAGGTGAGAAGCGGACACGACGCCACGCATCGGTGAACGCCCGCAGGAATGAGCGAACGGCCGCTCACGCGTAGTCTCGTCCTCAGCACGTTCCCGGCCCAGTCCAGACCGGGATTCCCAGCCCGGCCGGGACCGTTTTCCCATCCCGGTCCAGGCGGGGACGTAGTACGGATCTAGGGTCTTCCTCGGGCCGGTCGACCCGATCCGTTCGGCCACCAAAACTCAATTGGAAGCGAGATTTCACCACCGTGACTGCTCTCACTCTCAGCACGGCCGCCGCGTCGGGCCTCAAGGCCGACGCGATCGTGGTCGGTGTCGCGAAGGGCCCTGCGTCCAGGTCCGGGGACCTGGTCGTCGCGCCGGGCGCCGAGGCCGTGGACAAGGCGTACGACGGCAAACTGGCCGGCCTCCTGGAGACCCTCGGTGCCTCCGGTGCCGAGGGCGAGGTGACGAAGCTGCCCGCGCCGTCCGGTTTCAAGGCGCCGCTCGTGGTGGCGGTCGGTCTGGGAGCGGAGCCCGAGAAGGACGCGTCGTTCGACGCCGAGGCGCTGCGCCGCGCGGCCGGTGTCGCCGCCCGCGCCCTGGCCGGTTCGAAGAAGGCCGCGTTCGCGCTGCCGCTCACGGACGCCGGTGACGTCGGCGCCGTCGCCGAGGGCGCGCTGCTCGGCGCGTACGCGTTCGACGCGTACAAGGAGACCGCGCCTTCGAGCAACGGCCCGAAGGGCAAGAACGGCAAGGCGCCCCTCGCCGAGGTCGCCCTGCTCGGCGCCAAGCCGCGCGACAAGGCGCACAAGGCCGCCGTCGAGCGCGCCACGGCCGTCTCCGAGGAGCTCAACCGCGCCCGCGACCTGGTCAACACCCCGCCGAACGACCTCAACCCCGAGTCCTTCGCCGCGGTCGCACAGGCCGCGGGCAAGGAGCACGGCATCAAGGTCGAGGTGCTCGACGAGAAGGCCCTGCAGAAGGGCGGCTACGGCGGCATCCTCGGCGTCGGCGCCGGCTCCGCCACCGCTCCCCGCCTGGTGAAGCTGTCGTACACCTCCTCCAAGGCGAAGAAGCACCTCGCGTTCGTCGGCAAGGGCATCACGTACGACTCGGGCGGCATCTCGCTCAAGCCCGCCGGGCACAACGAGACGATGAAGTGCGACATGAGCGGTGCCGCCGCCGTGTTCGCCGCGGTCGTCGCCGCCGCTCGGCTCGGGCTGGAGGTCAATGTCACCGGCTGGCTGGCGTTGGCGGAGAACATGCCGTCGGGTTCGGCGACCCGTCCGGGTGACGTCCTGCGGATGTACAGCGGCAAGACGGTGGAGGTCCTCAACACCGACGCCGAGGGCCGGCTCGTCCTCGCCGACGCGCTCGCCAAGGCCTCCGAGGACAAGCCGGACGCGATCGTCGACGTGGCGACCCTGACCGGGGCGATGGTGCTGGCGCTCGGCAACCGGACGTTCGGTGTCATGGCCAACGACGACGCGTTCCGCACGGCGGTCGTCGAGGCCTCCGAGGAGGTGGGCGAGGCGTCCTGGCCCATGCCTCTGCCGGACCACCTGAAGAAGGGCATGGACTCCCCCACGGCCGACATCGCGAACATGGGTGAGCGGATGGGCGGCGGTCTGGTCGCCGGGCTCTTCCTGAAGGAGTTCGTGGGCGAGGGCCTCACCTGGGCGCACCTGGACATCGCGGGGCCGGCCTTCAACGAGGGCGGGCCGTTCGGGTACACGCCGAAGGGTGGTACGGGGAGCGCGGTGCGGACGTTGGTGCGGCTGGCCGAGCGCGTAGCCTCCGGCGACCTGGGGTGATGTTGGTCGGGGGCCTCGCGTGCGGGTTGCGTGGGGCCCCTGCGCCTAGGAGCTCGGGTCGTGGGGTGATTTGGCGGCTGCGGGTTGTGTGTGCTTGATCGCGCCCACGCGGCGGAGCCGCAAATCGACACAGCCCCGCGCCCCTTGGGTAGGCCGCCGCGCACGTCAGTCGAGAGGTGCTGTGTGTCACACCGTAGCCCGGCGTCTCGTTCAGTGGTGACAAGTGCGAAGATGGGCTCGGCAGGACAGGGCCCCACCCCAGGGCCGAAGCAATGAGCGGCCGGACACCAGCCGCCTGCCGGTCAGTGGAGACCGGCGTACGGCGCACATGCATGGAGGACGTGACGTGGCGAACGACGCCAGCACCGTTTTCGACCTAGTGATCCTCGGCGGTGGTAGCGGTGGTTACGCCGCGGCCCTGCGCGGGGCGCAGCTGGGCCTGGACGTCGCCCTGATCGAGAAGGACAAGGTCGGCGGCACCTGCCTGCACCGGGGTTGCATCCCCACCAAGGCCCTGCTCCACGCGGGCGAGATCGCCGACCAGGCCCGCGAGAGCGAGCAGTTCGGCGTCAAGGCCACCTTCGAGGGCATCGACGTCCCCGCCGTCCACAAGTACAAGGACGACGTCGTCTCGGGCCTGTACAAGGGCCTGCAGGGACTCATCGCCTCCCGCAAGGTGACGTACATCGAGGGTGAGGGCCGGCTGTCCTCCCCCACCTCCGTCGACGTCAACGGTCAGCGGGTCCAGGGGCGCCACGTCCTCCTCGCGACCGGCTCCGTGCCGAAGTCGCTGCCGGGTCTGGAGATCGACGGCAACCGGGTCATCTCCTCGGACCACGCCCTCGTCCTGGACCGCGTCCCGGAGTCCGCGATCATCCTGGGCGGCGGTGTCATCGGCGTCGAGTTCGCCTCCGCGTGGAAGTCCTTCGGCTCGGACGTCACGGTCATCGAGGGTCTGAAGCACCTCGTCCCGGTCGAGGACGAGAACAGCTCGAAGCTTCTTGAGCGCGCGTTCCGCAAGCGCGGCATCAAGTTCAACCTGGGCACCTTCTTCCAGAAGGCCGAGTACACCGCGAACGGTGTGAAGGTCACGCTGGTCGACGGCAAGGAGTTCGAGGCCGAGGTCCTCCTCGTCGCCGTCGGCCGCGGCCCGGTCTCGCAGGGACTCGGATACGAGGAGCAGGGTGTCGCGATGGACCGCGGCTACGTCCTCGTCGACGAGTACATGCGCACCAACGTCCCGACGATCTCCGCCGTCGGTGACCTCGTTCCGACTCTCCAGCTCGCGCACGTCGGCTTCGCCGAAGGCATCCTGGTGGCGGAGCGGCTGGCCGGTCTGAAGACCGTCCCGATCGACTACGACGGTGTGCCCCGGGTGACGTACTGCCACCCGGAGGTCGCCTCCGTGGGCATCACCGAGGCCAAGGCCAAGGAGGTCTACGGCGCGGACAAGGTCGTCGCTCTGAAGTACAACCTGGCGGGCAACGGCAAGAGCAAGATCCTCAGGACCGCGGGCGAGATCAAGCTCGTCCAGGTCAAGGACGGTGCCGTGGTCGGCGTCCACATGGTCGGCGACCGCATGGGCGAGCAGGTCGGCGAGGCCCAGCTGGTCTACAACTGGGAGGCGCTGCCGTCCGAGGTCGCCCAGCTCATCCACGCCCACCCGACGCAGAACGAGGCGCTCGGCGAGGCCCACCTGGCCCTCGCGGGCAAGCCCCTCCACTCCCACGACTGACGCCTTCAGTCCCGGGCGCGACGACACAGACTTCCGCAATTCGTAAGGAGCAACAGAAACCATGGCGGTTTCCGTAACCCTTCCGGCGCTCGGTGAGAGCGTCACTGAGGGCACTGTCACCCGCTGGCTGAAGGCCGAGGGCGAGCGCGTCGAGGCCGACGAGCCGCTGCTTGAGGTGTCGACCGACAAGGTCGACACCGAGATTCCCTCGCCTGCCGCCGGTGTCCTGGCCTCCATCAAGGTCGCCGAGGACGAGACCGTTGAGGTCGGCGCCGAGCTGGCCGTCATCGACGACGGCACGGGCGCGCCCGCTGCCGCCCCTGCCCCCGCTGCCGCCGAGGCTCCGGCCCCGGCTGCCGAGCCCGCCCCGGCCGCGGCTCCGGAGCCTGCCCCGCAGGCCGCCGCCCCGTCCACCGAGGCTCCCGCCCCGGCTCCGGCCCCGACGGCGGAGGCCGCCGCCGGTGGCGGATCCGCCGAGGGCACCGACGTGGTCCTCCCCGCTCTGGGCGAGTCGGTCACCGAGGGCACCGTCACCCGCTGGCTCAAGGAGGTCGGCGAGTCGGTCGAGGCCGACGAGCCGCTGCTTGAGGTGTCGACGGACAAGGTCGACACCGAGATCCCGGCGCCCACTTCCGGCACGCTGCTGGAGATCGTGGTCGGCGAGGACGAGACCGCCGAGGTCGGCGCGAAGCTGGCCGTGATCGGCGCTCCGGGTGCCGCTCCGGCGGCTGCCCCGGCTCCGGCCGCACCGGCTCCGGCTGCGGCGCCTGCGCCTGCCGCTCCGGCCGCGCCTGCTGCCCCGGCGGCTCCGACCGCTCCCACGGCTTCGGCTGCCCCGGCCGCGCCCGCCGCTCCGGCCGCTGCCGCTCCGGCTCCGGCTCAGCCCGCGGCTCCCGCCGCCCCGGCTGCTCCGGCTCCGGCGCCCGCGCCGGTCACCCCGGCCCCGGCGCCTGCCGCTCCGGCCGCCGCCAAGGACACCGACGAGGGCGCGTACGTGACCCCGCTGGTGCGCAAGCTCGCCGCCGAGAACGGCGTCGACCTGGCCACCGTCAAGGGCACCGGCGTCGGCGGCCGTATCCGCAAGCAGGACGTCATCGCCGCCGCCGAGGCCGCGAAGGCCGCCGCCGCTGCTCCGGCTCCCGCCGCTGCCGCTCCGGCCGCCGCCGCTGCGAAGAAGGCCCCGGCACTGGAGGTCTCCCCCCTCCGTGGCCAGACCGTCAAGATGCCCCGCATCCGCAAGGTCATCGGCGACAACATGGTGAAGGCGCTGCACGAGCAGGCGCAGCTGTCCTCGGTCGTCGAGGTCGACATCACCAGGCTGATGAAGCTCCGCGCGCAGGCGAAGGACTCCTTCGCGGCCCGCGAGGGCGTCAAGCTCTCCCCGATGCCGTTCTTCGTCAAGGCCGCCGCCCAGGCGCTGAAGGCCCACCCGGTCATCAACGCCCGGATCAACGTCGACGAGGGCACGATCACCTACTTCGACGCCGAGAACATCGGTATCGCGGTGGACTCCGAGAAGGGCCTGATGACCCCGGTCATCAAGGGCGCGGGCGACCTGAACATCGCCGGCATCGCCAAGGCCACCGCCGACCTGGCGGGCAAGGTCCGGGCCAACAAGATCACCCCGGACGAGCTGTCCGGCGCGACCTTCACCATCAGCAACACCGGTTCGCGCGGCGCGCTCTTCGACACGATCATCGTGCCGCCGAACCAGGTCGCGATCCTCGGCATCGGCGCCACGGTCAAGCGCCCGGCCGTCATCGAGACGGAGGAGGGCACGGTCATCGGCGTCCGCGACATGACCTACCTGACCCTCTCCTACGACCACCGTCTGGTCGACGGCGCCGACGCGGCCCGTTACCTGACCACGGTCAAGGCGATCCTGGAGGCGGGCGAGTTCGAGGTCGAGCTCGGTCTCTGACTCGGCGGTCCGCAAGGGCCGTGGATCTCAACGAAGTCGAGCTCGGTCTGTAACCGCGCACATGGACATACGGTGCCCCCGTCCGGAGCTTCCGGGCGGGGGCACCCGTCTGCTGTCCAGCGGCGGGAATGCGGCGACGGCATCACTGCCACTATATTTGGCGTCATGACTGCCATCACCCTGCGGATTCCGGACGCCATGGACAAAGCGTTGCGCGCCGCCGCCGCCGACGCCCCCTCTCTCAACGACTACATCCTCAAGGCCGTACGTCGACAGATGACCCTCGACGCCGGCCGCCGACTCGCCGCCATCGCGCCCCTCGACCTCGAAGGCGAGGGCGACGCCCTGTGACCATCCGAAGGGGCGACGTGTGGGATGTCGACACCGGCAAGGGCGTCCGCACCGTACTAGTGGTCAGCCTGGACGGTCTCGCCGATGCATACGGGGCGGTGGTCGTCCTGGTGCTGCACACTCCGGCCACACACCCCGACACAGCCATGAGCGTCCGCCTGACATCCCCGATCGGCGCCTCGGTCGTCGCCGTCAATCTGCTCCAACTCGCCGCATCACGCTTCGACACGGCCACGCCGCACGGCAACGTCGGCCCGGAACAACTGGCGCTCGTCGACAGCGCACTCCGCGCGGTTCTCGACCTGTAGGGCGCCCCCACGGAGCCGCCGTTCCGCCCTGCGTTGCTGCGGCCCCGTGTCCATCGGCCCGCCTGACGCCAGACCCGTGCCCGCCGTCACCACTGCCGCCGGGACGACCCAGGGCACCCCCTGATCCGCGCCCCGGGGCCCATACCCCCTGACGCCCCGAGGAGCACCATCGCAAAAACCCCTCTGCCGACCGCCGCTCCTTCCAGGCCGACGGGTTCTCCGGGTTACACGGCGGTGACGGCTCCGGGCCTTGTCCGGTACGGGTCTTTACAAAGAGGGCTGGCGTGGGAGCGTGTAAGCCTCATCTCACCTGCGCGTAAGCACCCTCATGCGCCCCTCCCCGGAAGCGGCTCGGCCTTATTGTCTAAACGTCAAACGCCCTCGGGGCTCTGCCCCTGTGGAAGGAGCCCTCATGACCACCGCGCCCGTCGTCCACTCGCTGCGCGAACAGATCCGCGAGCACATCGTGGAGGGCATCGTGAGTGGGCGCTGGAAGCCGGGGGAGCGGATCGTCGAGCGGCGGATCGCGACCGAGCTGGAGGTCAGCCAGACCCCTGTCCGGGAGGCGCTGCGTGAGCTGGAGTCGCTGCGGCTGATCGAGTCCGCGCCCAACAAGGGGGTGCGGGTGCGGAATCTGACGGCGGCGGATCTGGAGGAGTCGTATCCGGTGCGGGCCGGTCTGGAGGCCATCGCGGCGGAGCTGGCGGCGGAGAAGCTGGCCGAGGACTGCTCGGCGCTGGAGCCACATGTGGCCGCCCTGTACGAGGCCGACCGGAAGTCCGACGGGACGGGGCAGGTGCGGCACACGGTCGGCTTCCACCGTGAGCTGGTGCGGGCGGCCGGCAACTCCGTGCTCCTCCACACCTGGGAGGGGCTGGGCATCGAGGTCTTCACCGCCCTCTCCATCCGCTGGCTGGGGACCGTGCAGCAGTCGTACGCCGAGGAGCACGAGGAACTGGTCGAGGCCTTCCGCCGCCGCGACCCGCGCATCGCCGAACTCGTCAAGTCCCACGTCCTGGGCTGCGCCCCCCGCACCGGCGACTAGCCGTCGGGGCCGCCGGGTGAGTTTCGCCCCCGCCGCCCCTACCCGTCCCATCCTCCAGGGGCTCTGCCCCTTCGACCCCGCCCCGGTAGGGGGTGGGTGGTGTGGTTGTTTGGGGGGTGCGGGTTGTGTGTGGCTGGTCGCGCCCACGCGGCGGAGCCGCACATCGATACAGCCCCGCGCCCCTTGTGGGGCGCGGCTGCGGTACAGGCCTGCAACCAGTCGGCCCGCCCCCGCGCCAAGCCTTTTCAGCCCCGGCCAGGCACCCCCAGCACGTCCGGCGCTTGAGGACGAGGCCGTTCAGGCCGATCCACAGCAACCCCCACCCACCCGCAACCTGCCCACCCACCCGAGCCCCCGGGCGGGGTCGAAGGGGCGGAGCCCCTGGGGATGGGACGGGTAGGGGCGGCGGGGGCGAAAAAGGACCCCGTCGACACCAGAGCACACCCCCGCTCAAACGCACCCCCACCTGCAAAGACCCCAGCCACCACAGGACACCCCGTGCCTCCGTCGGAGACACCCCGTGCCGACTTTCTCGTAATCGAGAAGTTTTGCCCGTCAACCCTTTGATCGATCATCGATCACGGAGTTACAGTCACCGACGGGCTTCCACCAGAGCCCAAGCCCTGTCCTGCCAAAGACCAAGGGCACCCCGACACCCTTCAAGGGAACCCCCTTCGACTGAGGAAGGCGGCGCAATGACCGACTCCAACGCCATCCAGCCGAGCGAGCTCGACCAGCTCCCGGACCGGGACCCGGAGGAGACCGCCGAGTGGCAGGCCTCCCTGGACGCTGTCACCGAGGCGGCCGGGCCGCACCGTGCCGCGTACCTGATGCGCCGCACCCTGGAACGCGCGGAGGGCAACGGCATCGCGCTGCCCAAGCTGCTGGAGACGGACTACGTCAACACCATCCCCACCGCCGCCGAGCCCACTGTGCCCGGCGACGAGGCGATGGAGGCCCGTATCACCGCGTGGAACCGCTGGAACGCGGCCGCGATGGTCACCCGGGGCAGCAAATACGGCGTCGGCGGCCACATCGCCACCTTCGCCTCCGCGGCCTGGCTCTACGAGACGGGCTTCAACCACTTCTTCAAGGGCAAGGACTCCCAGGACGCCACCGGCTCCGGCGACCAGCTCTACATCCAGGGCCACGCCTCCCCCGGCATCTACGCCCGCGCCTTCCTCGACGGCCGCCTGAACGAGACGCACCTCGACAACTTCCGCCGCGAGGCGGGCGGCAACGGCCTGCCCTCCTACCCGCACCCGCGCCGCCTCCCCTGGCTGTGGGAGTTCCCGACCGTCTCCATGGGTCTCGGTCCGCTCTCCGCCATCTACCAGGCACGCTTCAACCGCTACCTCACCAACCGCGGCATCAAGGACGTCTCCGCGTCCCACGTCTGGGCGTTCCTCGGCGACGGCGAGATGGACGAGCCGGAGTCCACGGCCGCCCTGGCACTCGCGTCCCGCGAGGGTCTCGACAACCTGACCTTCGTCATCAACTGCAACCTGCAGCGCCTCGACGGCCCGGTCCGCGCCAACTTCAAGATCGTGCAGGAGCTGGAGGCCCAGTTCCGCGGCGCCGGCTGGAACGTCGTCAAGACGCTGTGGGGTTCCGCCTGGGACGAGCTGTTCGCCCTCGACACCACCGGCGCGCTCGTACGACGGCTCCGCGAAGTACCCGACGCGCAGGTCCAGACGTACCAGACCCGCGACGTCGCCTACATCCGCCAGGACTTCTTCGGCGCCGACCCCGCCCTCGCCGAGATGGCGAAGCTGCTGAGCGACGACAAGATCCTGGAGTGCTTCCACCTCTCGCGCGGCGGTCACGAGGCCCGCAAGGTCTACGCCGCCTACAAGGCCGCGCTCGACCACAAGGGCGCCCCGACCGTCATCCTGGCGCAGACCGTCAAGGGCCACACCCTCGGCGAGGGCTTCGCGTCGAAGAACGCCAACCACCAGATGAAGAAGCTGACGGTGGACGAGTTCAAGACGATGCGGGATCTGCTTGAGCTGCCCATCGCCGACAGCCGGTTCGCCGACGGTGTCGTGCCCTACGGCCACCCCGGCACCGACTCCCCCGAGGTCCGCTACCTCCAGGAGCGCCGCGCGGCCCTCGGCGGTCCGGCCCCGGCCCGCCGTACGCACGCCCTGGCGCCCCTCCCCGCGCCCGCCGACAAGGCGTTCACGTCCTTCGACAAGGGCTCCGGCTCCCAGAACGTGGCGACGACCATGGCCTTCGTCCGCCTGGTCAAGGACCTGGTCCGCGACAAGCAGACCGGGAAGCGCTGGGTGCCGATCGTCCCCGACGAGGCGCGCACCTTCGGCATGGAGAGCCTCTTCCCGTCGCTGGGCATCTACTCGCCCAAGGGCCAGACGTACGAGCCGGTCGACCGCGACCAGCTGATGTACTACAAGGAGGCCAAGGACGGCCAGATCCTCAACGAGGGGATCACCGAGGCCGGTTCGATGGCCGACTTCATCGCGGCGTCGACGTCGTACGCGACGCACGGCGAGACGATGATCCCGTTCTACATCTTCTACTCGATGTTCGGCTGGCAGCGCACGGCCGACCAGATGTGGCAGCTCGGCGACCAGCTCGGCCGCGGCTTCCTCATCGGCGCCACGGCAGGACGGACCACGCTGACCGGTGAGGGCCTGCAGCACGCAGACGGCCACTCCCCCGTCATCGCCGCGACCAACCCGGCCGCGCTGACGTACGACCCGGCCTTCGCGTACGAGATCGCGACGATCGTGAAGGACGGTCTGCGCCGCATGTACGGCGAGGCCGCGCCCGGCGAGGACCCGAACGTCTTCTACTACCTCACCGTCTACAACGAGCCGATGCCGCAGCCCGCGAAGCCGTCGGGCCCCGGCATCGACGAGGGCATCGTCAAGGGCCTGTACCGCTTCAACACGGCGGAGTCGGCCGGTCTTTCGCCCGCCGCCAACGCCCCGCGCATCCAGCTGCTCGGCTCCGGTACGGCGATCCACTGGACGCTCCAGGCGCAGAAGCTGCTCGCCGAGGAGTGGGGCGTGGCCGCCGACGTCTGGTCCGCCACCTCGTGGACCGAGCTGCGCCGGGACGCCCTGGAGGCGGACGAGGCCCAGCTGCGGGGCGATGAGCGTGTGCCGTACATCCGTCAGGCGCTCCAGGGTGCCGAGGGGCCGGTGCTGGCCGTCTCCGACTACATGCGCCAGGTCCCGGACCAGATCGCGCAGTGGGTCGAGCAGGACTACTCCTCGCTGGGCGCCGACGGCTTCGGCCTGTCGGACACCCGCGACGCCGCCCGCCGCCACTTCGGCGTCGACGCCCAGTCCATCGTCGTGGCCGCCCTGGCCCAGCTCGCGCGTCGCGGCGAGGTCAAGGCGACGGCGGTGAAGGAGGCCCGGGAGCGGTACGGCCTGTAAGGCCTGAAACGCCGAGGAGTCGTCGCTGTCGTCGCTTCGGTGAGTTCGGCACCGCCGAGCTACGCCGTCGTGGCGGAGCGCCGTCGCGGCGGACATCCGCATGGCGGCGATGGGCGATGGAAGGAGCCGGCAGTCCCAGGGCTGTCGGCTCCTTCCGGCTCCTTCCGGCTCCTTCCATCGCCGGTCCGTCTCTTCCGCCGTAGTGGCGCTCGGCCACGACGGCGCGGTCCGGCGTTTGCCGAACTCGCTCAGCCCACGAGGCCGCGCGGCATCATGTCGGCTATTCCGCGGTGGGGATCCGGGCCTCGTCGGGCTCCGGTCCCGGGTCGGGGTGGCGGCGCAGCCGGATGATGGCCAGCGCCAGACCGCCCCATACGATGAGAATCGCGATGATCATCATCACGACGGCGCCGGCGGACATCAGCGGTCCTCCTTTCCGTGCCTGTCGTGCCTGTCGTGCCTGTCGCCCTTGTCACCCTTGTCGTCCTTGTCGTGCTTTCGGTGGGCCTCGGCTTCCTCGGCGGTCTCCATGTCCAGGTCGATCAGCCCGCCCCGGGGCGCCTTCCACGGGATCAGGGAGAGCAGTACGCCGACCACCAGCGCGCCGATCGCCACGCTCCAGCCCGCGCCCAGCAGGAATTCGGTGGAGTAGCCCTCGTAGTTCTCGTCGAACTCGTCGCGCAGGCTGTCGACCATCATCCAGCCCAGCCCGAACGGGGTGATGACGCCGAGGCAGATCCGCCACCAGTGGTTGAGCCGGACGGCGGAGGTGGCGTCGGCGTCCCGCTGGAGCTCGGGCAGCTTCCGCATCAGCCAGGCCACCGCGATCACACCGACCAGCGCGGCCATCGCGATGCCGTACTGGTTGATGAAGTGGTCGGAGGCGTCGAGGAGGAAGACGCCCTCGTTGGTCGGGAACAGCAGGATCGAGACGACGGCCACAGCACCGCCGACGCCGAAGACGGCGGGGATGCGGTGCAGCCCGGTGCGGTCCTGCACGGCGGAGACGACCACCTGGACGATGGAGATCAGCGAGGACAGCCCCGCGATCACCAGCGACACGAAGAAGATCACGCCGAACAGACCGCCCAGCCACATCTCGGAGATGATCGTCGGGAAGGCCACGAAGGCCAGCCCGAGGCCCTCGGTCGCCGCCTTGTCGACCGGCACGCCCGCGGTCTGCGCCATGAAGCCCAGGGTGGCGAACACCCCGATGCCGGCGAGGATCTCGAAGGAGCTGTTGGAGAACCCGGCGACCAGGGCGGAGCCGGTGAGGTCGGCGCGGCGCCGCAGATAGGACGCGTAGGTGACCATGATGCCGAAGCCGATCGACAGCGAGAAGAAGATCTGGCCGTAGGCGGCCACCCAGACGCTGCCGTTGCCGAGTTCGGACCAGTCGGGCCGGAAGAAGGCGTCCAGGCCCTCCGCCGCCCCGTCCAGGGTGAGGGCCCGGATCACCAGGGCGGCGAAGAAGACGATCAGCAGCGGGATGAAGATCTTGTTGGCCTTCTCGATGCCGCGCCGGATGCCGAACCCCAGGATGACCAGCACCACCACCCAGACGGCGATGAGCGGCCACAGCACCCCGGAGACGTATCCGGAGACAAAGCCGGGCGCGTCGGCGGTCTTGAGGAAGCTGCCGAAGAGGAAGCCCTCCGGGTCGTCGCCCCATGCCTGGTTGGCGGAGAATCCGACGTAGCGGACCGCCCAGGCGATAATGACCGCGTAGTAGGTGGCGATCACGAAGGAGATCGCCACCTGCCACCAGCCGATCGCTTCGGCCGGGCGGGCCATCTGCCGCAGCGCGGCGGGGGGCGAGGTCCGGTATCTGCGCCCGATCGCGTATTCCATGATGAGCAACGGGATACCGGCCGTGAGCAGAGCGATGAGGTAGGGGAAGAGAAAGGCGCCGCCGCCGTTCTCGTAGGCGACGGCCGGAAAGCGCCAGATGTTGCCGAGACCGATGGCGGAGCCGATCGCCGCCAGCAGGAATCCCGTACGTGTGGCCCATTGTTCGCGGGGTTGATTCGCCATGTGCGTGTCCTCGTCCAGGGACGTCCCGATTGAACCGCTGAACCTCTCAAACCGATTGAACCGCTGAACCACTGAACCGTCGAACCGTCAAACCTCTGAAACCGAACCGCTGAAGCCGTGAAACCTTGAACTCTGCCCGACGTTAACAGCGGCTCCGGGCCCACCACAGGGTGCGTACACCCACGCAGGTGAGGCACCCTGCAGAATGGCGGTCATGCGTGCCGCACGGCTGATCAAGATGGTGCTGCTGCTCCAGTCCCGGTCGTCCATGACGGCCGCCGAACTGGCCCGGGAGCTGGAGGTGTCCGAGCGGACCGTGACCCGGGACGCCCAGGCGCTGTCCGAGGCGGGGGTTCCGGTGTACGCGGACCGGGGACGGGCCGGTGGCTACCGGCTGATCGGCGGGTACCGGACCCGCCTCACCGGACTGCACCGCAGCGAGGCCGAGGCTCTGTTCCTGTCCGGCGTTCCGGGACCGTTGCGCGAGATGGGCCTGGAGGACGCCGCCTCCGCCGCCCGGCTGAAGGTGTCCGCGGCCCTCCTCCCCTCCCTGCGGGACGCCTCGCAGACGGCGGCGCAACGGTTCCACCTGGACGCGCCCGCCTGGTTCCAGGACCCGGAGACCCCCGCGCTGCTCCCCACCGTCGCCGACGCCGTCTGGGACGACCGCCCGCTCCTCGCCCGCTACCGGCGCGGGGAGGCCGAGGTGGAGCGGGAGTTGGAGCCGTACGGGCTCGTGCTGAAGGCGGGTGTCTGGTATCTGTGCGCGCGGGTTGCTAGAGCGGGGGCGGGCTCAGGGTCTGGGTCTGGGTCTGGGTCCGGGGCTGGGCCAGGTCCCGGTTCAGGGTCCGGGTCGGGGTCCGGGGCGAGGCCGGGGTCCGGGGCGAGGCCGGGACCCGGATCGGGGCCGGGACCCGGATCGGGGCCGGGACCCGGATCGGGGCCGGGACCCGGATCGGGGCCGGGACCCGGATCGGGGCCGGGACCCGGATCGGGGCCGG
>NZ_JBSFUU010000099.1:29784-35305 GCF_053591955.1 Streptomyces sp. NPDC002845
GGACCCGGATCGGGGTCCTTCCGGGTGTACCGCATCGACCGCTTCGTGGCCGTCGACGCCTTGGAGGGCCACCGTTTCAGCCGTGACGAGGGCTTCGATCTGCCCGCCTTCTGGGACGGGCAGGCCGAACGGTTCGCCCGTTCGATCCTGCGGGCCGAGGTCGTCGTACGGCTCTCCGCGGACGGCGTACGGAGGCTGCCGTACGCCGTCGATCCCGTCTCCGCCAGAGACGCCCTGGAGGCGGCAGGCGCCCCCGACGGGCTGGGCCGGGTGACGGTCACGCTCCGGGTCGAGTCGGAGGAGGTCGCGCACAGCCAGCTCACGGCGCTCGGGCCGGAGGCGGAGGTGCTGTCACCGGAGGGGCTGCGGATGCGTTTCACGAAGGACGCGGCACGGCTGGCCGAGCTCTACTCCGCACAACAATCCCGCCACTGAAGGTGCGTCCCTCCCCGCCAGGGCCGATGCTTGACCCGTGATGATGGAGGAGACGGAGTTCTGGGAGCTGGTCGACACGACCCGCGAGGCAGCCGAGGGCGACCCGGAGGAGCACGCGGACCTGCTCGTGGACCGGCTCGTCCAACTGGACCCGGAGTCGGTGCTGGACTTCGCCCGGCACTTCGAGTCCCGCTACAACCGCGCGTACCACTGGGACCTGTGGGGTGCCGCGTGGGTGCTGCTCGACGGGGCCAGCGACGACGCGTTCGACTTCTTCCGCTGCTGGCTGATCGGCCAGGGCCGGGAGGTGTTCGAGGGCGCCGTGCACGACCCGGACTCACTCGCCGACCTCCTGGACGACTTCGACGAGGAGGTCGACGGGGACGCGGAGGAGCTGGGGTACGCGGCGGACGAGGCGTACGAACAGCTCACCGGCGTCATCGCCCCCGACCTCGGCATCCCGCCCGCGCCCGCGGAACCCGAGGGCGCACCCGTGGACTTCGAGAACGAGGCCGTGCTCGCGGAGCGCTATCCCAAGCTGTGGGAGCGGTTCAGGAGCTAGACCATGGGCTGGACCAAGGGCTGGAGCAGGGCTAGAGCACGGTCCCCTGGGTCCGGGCGGGGCGCGGGAGTGTCGCGTACTGCGGGGTGTACGGCACGGCGCGGTAGGGGCGGTTCGAAGGGTCCTTGTCCGGTGCCGAGTGGTGCAGCGGCGCGGCGTTCGCCTGCTGCAGCGCGGACGCGGTGACGGCCGAGGGCCCGAGCACGACGGCGATGACCGCGCCGGCCACCGTCAAGGGGTTCCGCAGGCTCTTGGACCAGGCCTTCTTGGCGTGCTGCGGGTTCTGCGTACGGCTGCTGCTGCTCATGTTCCCCACCTCCGGTCGGCGTTGTACGACGACCGTAGAGCGCGGAGTTGAGAGGAGTCTGTGAGGCGCCTGAGGCATGCTTGTGCCCCCATGAGACGTCCATGAGAACTGTCTTCACGTCAGAACTGTCTTCACGTCCTCCCCTGGAGCCGGGCGGCGGCCTCCCGCATCTCGGGCAGCCGGGCCGCCAGGGCCTCGCCGGGGCAGCTGGTCATATAGCCGTCGTTGTGGCCCGCGAGAGCGGGCAGGACGGCGGCGGTGCCGGCGGCGTACCGGCTGAGGTCGTGGCTGGAGACCAGACGGACGCTGCGGCGCGGGTCGGTGCCCGAGAGGCCGAGTTTCCAGGCGGTGAGAGCGGCGATCGCGTCGGTCATCGCCCGCGGGACCTCGACGCCCGCGGTGAAGGTGCCGAGGGCCGCGATGCCGGCGGTGCGGTGGTTGAAGCCCTGGGTGTGGGCGCCGGTGACGGGCCGGTCGACGCCGCCCGCGCGGCCCTCGTAGATGGTGCCGCAGCGGTCGACGAGGAAGTTGTACCCGATGTCGTCCCACTGCCGCTGACCGATCTGGCCCGCGTACAGGTGGCGGATGATGCGGGGCGCGTCCGCGCAGTCGTAGCCGTTGGGCGAGTCCGTGTGGTGCACGAAGACGGCGACGACCCGGTCGTCGTACCGCGCGGGCGGCTGGCTGCGCCCGTCCTCGGCCAGCCAGCCGGACCTCGGCACGATCGGCGGCCTGGGGGCGTGGTGCGCGGCGGAGGGACGGGCCGCGAGGCGGGCGGCGCGCTCCGCCGTACGGTCCACTCCGTCCGCGCACAGCAGCAGCGCGAGGACGGCGGCCAGTCCGGGGAGACAGGCGAGCGCGACGAGGGCGGGGCGCGGGAGGCGTACGGCGCGCAGGCGGCGTAGGACATCACGTATGTGCCCCGGCCGGGAGCGCCGTGCCCGCGGCCCGCGCGCTTTCCGGAAGACACGCATGCCCCCCACCCTCGCCCGCACCCCGAAGATCCGCCATGTGGAGTACGCCACCCGGTGGAACCATCGTCCCGGTCCGGGACGTTTCTACAGTTCCACGTATGTGTGGTCGATTCCGGACCCCATCGAGGCCAGGAGCGGCCGATTCCGGTCCGTCACACGCGCGTGCCTGATCACTGGGCCCGCCCCACGCGTATGAGAGTGCCCGAGAGAAAGGCGGCTGGAGTGGACCTGCTCGACATCCTGCTGTTGCTGGTGGTCCTCGCCTACGCGGCGTCCGGATACCGTCGCGGCCTGGTCGCCGGCTGCGTCTCCCTGGCCGGGTTCGTGGGCGGCGCGGTCATCGGTGTCTGGGTGCTGCCGTGGATGATGGACCTGGTGACGCCGGGCACCCCGGCGGCGACGCTCACCGCCGTGGTGACGGTGCTGGGGCCGGCCGTGGTCGGGCACGAGCTTGCGGGACGCCTGGCACTGCGGCTGCGCCGCGAGCTGGACCGCGGCCCGCTCCGGGTGGCCGACGGGGTCGGCGGCGCCGCGGCCAACGCGGTGGCCGTCCTCCTGGTGGCCTGGGTGGCGGCGAGCGTCCTGGCCGCGTCCTCGTCCCCGCTGGTCACCCAGGCGATACGGGGCTCGGCGCTGCTCGGCGCCGTGCAGAACACGATGCCGGAGACCACTCCGACCTGGTTCTCGCGCGCCACCTCCGCGCTCACGGAGGCGGGTTTCCCGCAGGTCTTCAACCCGTTCGAGAACGAGGCGACGGCCGAGGTCGCCAAGCCCTCCGGCGACAGCGTCACCCCGGCCGCGACGAACGCCGCCAAGCGCAGCACCGTCAAGGTCGAGGGCTTCGCGGGCACGCAGGGGCGCGAGGGCAGCGGCTTCGTGTACTCCGCGGAGCATGTGATGACCAACGCGCACGTGGTCGCCGGTCTCGACGAGCCGACGGTCCGCGTGGGCGGGGTCGGCCGGGTGTACGAGTCGCGGGTCGTGCTGTTCAACCCCGAGAAGGACGTCGCGGTGCTGTACGTCCCCGGCCTCGAAGCCCCCGTCCTCGCCTTCGACGACACCGCCGGGCGCGGCGACTCCGCGGTCGTCGCCGGCTACCCCCAGGACGGCGGCCTCGACCTCCAGGCGGCCACGGTCGCCAGCCGCATCAACGCCACAGGCCAGAACATCTACGGCACGGACATGGTCACCCGCGAGATCTACTCCATCCGCTCCACGGTCCTCCCCGGCAACTCCGGCGGCCCCCTCCTCACCACCGACGGCCAGGTCTACGGCGTCGTCTTCGCCCGCTCCACCTCGGACGACGAGACCGGTTACGTCCTGACGGCGGACGAGGTCGCCGCCGAGGCCGAACTCGCGGCGAACGCGACGGCGGCGGTGGACACGGGGGATCTGGTGACGTCGTAGGCCGGATTCAGAGACTCACAGATATTCAGGTATTCCAGGTATTCAGGGGCTCACAGATATCGCCCCATGAGTACGTCGTCCACGTACTCCCCGTCGAGCAGGAACTCCTCCGGCAGGATCCCGTCCACCACGAACCCCTCGGACTCGTACAGCTTCCTGGCCGGAGTGTTGTGCCCGAGCACCCGCAGGGTGAGGCGCCGGGCCCCCTGTCGCCGCGCCTCCTCCTGCACACTCCGCAGCAGCGCCCGCCCGACCCCCGCCCCCCGCACCTCCTCGGCGACGACGAGCCCCTGGATCTGCCGGATGTGGGAGTTGCAGGCGAGCGCGGTCGGGTACCCCAGCCGGACGTACCCGACGAGCTTCCGGTCCACTTCGGCCACGAGATGGTCCCCGGGCCCGAACCGCTCGGTGAAGAACGGCTCGTACGGTGGCCGGGGACGCGGTTGGACGGCGTGCAGCGTGGACCATGTGACACGGTCGAGTCGACCGAGCGCGTCCTCGTCGTCGAAGACGGCGTGGCGTATGTACGGAACCGGCATGAGGGCTACGGTACGGCGACGGTACGAGGCGGAAGGCCGTGTTGGTGAACGACCGGGCAGGACGGGTTCGTGAACGACGGTGCAGGATGGGCTCATGAACGCTGATGCTGCTGGTGCCGATGCTGCTGACGCTGACGCTGATGCCGCTGGTGATACTGCCGGTAATGCCGGCGCGGCTCCGGCTTCCGGTTCCCGGGTCGCGATCGCCGGGGCGTCCGGGCTGATCGGTTCGGCGCTGGCGCGGTCGCTGAGGGCGGACGGATACGAGGTGGTGCGGCTCGTGCGGCGGGCGCCCCGGTCTCAGGACGAGGTCCGCTGGGACCCCGAGGCCGGGCGGGTCGACACGGCGGGGCTGGCCGGGTGCGCGGCGGTGGTGAACCTGGCAGGGGCCGGGGTGGCGTCCCGTCGGTGGACCGCGGCGTACAAGGCGGAGATCCGCAGCAGCCGGGTCCTGGGCACGACGGTGCTCGCCGGGGCCATGGCCTCACTGGCCTCGCAGGACGTGCCGCCGCGGGTCTTCGTCAACGGCAGCGCGATCGGCTTCTACGGCGACACGGGCGAGCGTGCGGTCGACGAGTCGGCACCTCCGGGCGAGGGGTTCCTTCCCTCGCTGTGCGTCGAGTGGGAAGGGGCGGCGGCGCCGGCTCAAGAGGCGGGCGTCCGGACGGTGTTCGCGCGGACGGGGTTGGTGGTCGCCCGGGGTGGTGGGGCCTGGGGTCGGCTGTTTCCCCTCTTCCGGGCGGGCCTGGGCGGGCGTATGGGCAACGGCCGACAGTACTGGAGCTACATCTCCCTCCACGACGAGGTCGCCGCCCTGCGCCACCTCATCGATACGCCGGCCCTCTCGGGCCCGGTGAACCTGACGGCGCCGGTCCCCTTGACCAACCGCGACATCACGGCAGCCATGGGCAAGGTCCTCCACCGCCCCACCCTCTTCACCGTCCCCTCCCCCGCCCTCCGCCTCGCCCTCGGCGAGGTCTCCGGCGACGTCCTCGGCAGCACCCGCGCCCTCCCGACCCGCCTCCTCCACTCAGGCTTCCGCTTCGCCTTCCCAGACATCGAAGAGGCGCTCCGGGCGGCACTACGGGGCGACTGACAGGGCCGAGCGTTCTTTCGCCCCCGCCGCCCCTACCCGTCCCATCCTCCAGGGGCTCCGCCCCTTCGACCCCGGCTCCTGGGGGCTCCGCCCCCCCTGGCCCCCGGGGTGGGTGGGGTGCCAGCGGGTGGGTGGGGTGCCAGCGGGTGGGTGGGGTGCCAGCGGGTGGGTGGGGTGCCAGCGGGTGGGTGGGGTGCCAGC
>NZ_JBSFUU010000100.1:0-35271 GCF_053591955.1 Streptomyces sp. NPDC002845
CAAGGGCAAGGGCAAGGAACAGGAAGCCGCCAAGGAATGGATCGCGGACAACAAGTCCCTCGTCGACTCCTGGTTCGCATAGTCCAAAAGCACGCCGGCGGCCCCCATCCCCGGCGGGGGCCCGGGCGGCGCCCTGGTTGCCGTATCGGCCGGCATGTCGACGGGACAACGCGCGGCACACCTCACCGAGCAGCCGACATCTTCACCTGCCAATTGTCCAGGAGGGTACCTGTGAAGGACGTAGTGATCGTTGGAGGCGGCGTCGCCGGACTGGCCGCCGGCTGGCGGTTGCGGCACTGGGACACGCTCCTGCTCGAGTCGGAGGGACGGGTCGGCGGACGCATCCGATCGGAGCGCCGTGGACCGTACTGGCTCAACTGGGGCGGGCACGTCTACACCGGCGGGAACTCGGCGACGTCGTGGCTGCTGAACAGCACCGGAGTTGACTCGGTACCGGTGCCCGGCTCGCTGGCCGGGCTGTCGATGAACGGCAAACTGTTGCTCAAGGGCCGGGTGGAGAGCTACCCGTTCCGCATTCCGATGCCGATGTCGGCGCGGGTCGGCATGGTCAAGGCGGGCGCCAAGGTCGCCCTGTCCGTGGCCCGCTACGCCCGTATCGTGCAGCGACGGCGGGGCGAGACCGAAGCTCAACGCCAGCAGAGGCTCTACAACTTCATGAACGACCGTTCCTTCAAGGACTTCATCGGCGACCTGCCCGAGGACGCCGAGGCCCTGTTCAAGCCCACGGTGACCCGCTCCGCCGCCGACATCGACCAACTCTCGGCCGGCGCCGGCGTCGGCTACTTCAGCCTTGTGTGGAACATCGGTGCGGGCCTCTCCCAGAGCATCCTCGGCGGCCCGTCCACCCTCACCGAGCGCATCGCCGCAGCCCTGTCAGGTCGGGTGCGGCTGAACGCGTCCGTCGACGAGATCGTCCAGAAGAACGGTTCCGTAGTGGTCCGTTACCGGGAGGACGGCGTCGAGAAGGAGGTCGAGGCGCGCTGCGTGGTCCTGGCCACTCCCGCGACCGTCAGCCACCGGGTCGCCGTCGATCTCGACCGTGACGTACGCGAGGCCCTGTCGAAGATCGTCTACGGCCCCTACGTGAGCGCGGCGTTCCTCAGCAACGAGACCGGGCGCCAGGTCTGGGACGACGCCTACGGCATCGCGACGCCGAAGCGGTCCTTCAACGTTGCGCTGAACATGTCGAACGTCGTGCACGGTTACGAAGCGGAACGCCGGCCCGGCAGCAGCCTGATGACCTTCTCACCGGGCAGTCTGGCGCGCGAACTGCTGGAGTATGACGACGACAAGATCCGTCGGATCTACCTCGACGACCTGGACCAGGTCCTGCCCGGCTTCGCCGACAAGGTCGTCGAAGCCGAGATCCAGCGCTGGCCCACGGGCGCGCCCTACTGCTTCCCCGGCCGCGGGAAGCTGCAGCAGACGCTGACCCGCCGCACCGGAAGGGTGCTCCTGGCCGGTGACTACCTCGGCACCCTCTACACCGAGACCGCGATCCAGACCGGCCTGTCGGCCGCCCAGGAGGCCCAGAGCCTGCTGGCCACCGACCGGCAGACCGCCCCGCACGGCCTGGCGCCGGTGGGCGCCGCGTCGTAAGCCAACTGTCCTGTCCTGAGCCCGACAGCTCCGGTGCGCCATATCCACGAGCCTGGCATCCACGCCCCGGCGGATGCCTGCCCACAGCTTCACCTGAGGAGACTCAAGAATGTCGTCACAGCTGAGCGGTGTCCTGACCGCACTCGCCTCGCCGTTCGCGTCGGACGGGCAGATCGACGAGAAGACACTGCGCCGCCTGGTCGACCGCGGCATCGACGGCGGGGTTGACGGCGTCGTGGCCTGTGGATCCACAGGTGAGTTCGCGGCGATGAGCGGAGCGGAACGGCGCCAGGTGGTCGAGACCGTCATCGACCAGGTCGCCGGACGTGTGCCGGTCATCGCGCAGACCGGTGCGGTGAGCACAAGGGAAGCCGTCGAACTGTCCCGCCACGCACAGGCCGCCGGAGCCTCGGTCCTGATGGTGGTCGCGCCGTACTACGAGCCGCTGACGCTCGACGAGACGCTGCGCTACCTGCGCACCGTCGCCGACGCCGTGGACATTCCGATCATGCTCTACAACCTGCCTGGGGCCACCGGTGTCAATCTCTCGCCGGAGGCCGTCGGACAGCTCGCCCGCGAGGTCGAGAACATCCAGTACATCAAGGACACCAGCGCCGACATGGCTCAGGCCGGGCAGCTGATCCACCGCTACGGCGACGTCATCTCCACCTTCATCGGCTGGGACAGCCTCCTTCTGCAGGCGGTCTCCGAGGGCGCCGCCGGTGTCATGGCGGGAACCGCGAACGTGATGCCGGCCGAACTCGTCTCGATCCACCGCGCGTTGTGCGACGGCGACCTCGCACGCGCGCAGGGCGAATGGGCGCGGATCTACCCGCTGATGGACGCGATCATGTCCGCTCCGTTCATTCCGGCGGTCAAGGCCGCCCTGAACGCGGCCGGATTCCCCGTCGGAGAGCCCCGTGAGCCGCTGCTCGGCCTCGACGCCGCCACAACCGCCAGGATCTCCTCCTTGATCGAGGCGCTGCCGCAGCTCTCGACGTCACGCTGAAGAAGGGCGCCGCAGTCATGAGATTCCTCGACGAGCACGAGGTCCGTTCCGTGTTCGACATCGACACCGCGATCGCCTCCCAACGGGCGGCGTTCATCGCTCTCGCGCGGGAAGAGGCGTGGCAGCCGGAGAAGATCCTGGGCGGCTACGCCGACGACTCCGACACCGTCTTCTGCTATGCCTCCCGCCTCGACCGCACGAGCGGCCCTGTCTGCAAGTTCGGGAGCATCAACCCCGGGAACGCGGGAACCGGCCGGCCGACCATCCATGCCGTGGTCACCGTGCTCGACCCCCACACCGGCGTCCCCCTGGCCTTCATGGACGGCACGGCGATCACCACGTTGCGCACCGCCGCCGCGAGTGCGGTCGCGGTCCAGGCCCTGGCCAGGAAGGACGCGGCCCGTCTCCTCGTACTGGGGTCCGGCGTGCAGGGGCAGGCGCACGTCGCCGCTCTGCACCGCGACAGGGGCTACGCCTGGACCGGAATGTGGTCACCGCCCGGGTCCCCGCTCGACGTCTCCGTCGGCCGTCTGCGCGAGCAGGGCTTCGACGTCGAACCGGTGGAGTCCCTGAGCGACGCGATCGCCGAGGCCGACGTCATCGTCTGCGCCACGCTGGCCACCGAGCCACTGTTCACCGCGCGTCAGCTCCGACCCGGTGCCACGGTCGTCGCGGTCGGATCCTTCGACCGGCACCGTTGCGAGATCGGACCCGACGTCCTGCGCGCCAGCCACCACGTCGTCGTCGATCACGAACCGACGGCGCGACAGAACTGCGGTCCGCTCGTCGCCGACCGGGCGCAGGGCGACACGGCGGAGCTGGAAGTCCTCGAACTCGGCCATGTCCTGACCGGTGCCGTGGCTGGTCGCAGCAGCGACGGCGACATCATGACGTATCTCAGCGCCGGCCTCGGCGTGCAGGACGCGGCAGCGGCCTGGAGCGTCTACCAGCAGGCCGAACTACACGGCGTCGGCCGGAGTGTGGACTGGCCGGCGGCCACGCCACCCGACCTCGGCCCACCCTCACCCGACTGTTCCACACGACCACACTCAAGGAGTCACTGATCATGACCACTGCCGCCGGCCTCACGACAGCCACGGTTCGCCGCGCAGCGGACGCACCGCCGCTGATCACCGAGGCAGACCTTCCTCCGGCCCGCCATTTCGCCGACGGGAAGTTCCTCGACGGATCGACCGAGCGCGTCATCGACGTCATCGATCCGAGCACGGAGAGCGTCATCGCCCGGATTCCCGAGGGAACCCCCGACGACATCGACGGAGCGGTGGCCGCCGCGGTCGCGGCCAAGGACCAGTGGGCGCGGCGGGTCCCCAAGGACCGCTCGGAAGTGCTGCACGCCATCGCCGACCGACTGGCCGAGAACACCGACCTCCTGGTCAGGCTGGAGTCGGCCAACACCGGTAAGACGCTCGCGGTGTCACGGGACGACGTCGACATGACCATCGACACCTTCCGCTTCATGGCCGGTGCACTGCGCGCGACCACCTCCCTGGCCGCCGGTGACTACGCCGAGAACCACCTCTCGGTCATTCTGCGCGAGCCGCTCGGGGTGATCGGTGTGATCACTCCGTGGAACTATCCCCTGCTCATGGCGGCCTGGAAGATCGCGCCCATCCTGGCCGCCGGCAACACCCTGGTCATCAAGCCGTCCGAGCAGACTCCGCTGACCACCCTGAAGTTCGCCGAACTCGTCGCCGATCTCCTGCCGCCCGGAGTGGTGAACGTCGTCACCGGATACGGCGCGGTCGTCGGCGCACGGCTCGCCGAGCACCCGGATGTGGACATGATCGCCTTGACCGGTTCGGTCTCCAGCGGTCGTGCCGTCGCCCGGGCCGCTGCCGACACCCTCAAGCGCGTGCACCTCGAACTGGGCGGCAAGGCCCCGGTCGTGATCTTCGAGGACGCCGATCTCGCGGCTGCCGCATCGTCACTGCGCGTCGGCGGCTTCTGGAACTCGGGCCAGGAATGCGGGGCCGCCTGCCGCGTACTCGTCCACGAATCGATCGCCGAGCGGTTCGTCGAGCAGCTCGTCGGCGAGGTCCGGTCCCTGGTCGTCGGTGAGCCGACCTCCGGCGAAGACGTCGAGGTCGGCCCCATGGTCTCGAAGGCACACTTCGACCGTGTCACGGGGTACTTGGAGCGTGCGAAGAACGAAGGCGTCCGAGTGGCGGCAGGAGGCGGGGCCATCGACGGGCCCGGATACTTCGTGGCCCCGACCGTGCTGGTCGACGTCCCCGAAGGCGCCGAAGTCGCCCGCGAGGAGATCTTCGGCCCTGTGGTCACGGTCGAGACCTTCGCCGACGAGGAGGAAGCGGTACGGCGCGCCAACGACGTCCCTCTCGGTCTGTCGGCATCGGTGTGGACCGAGAACGCCCGCCGCAGTCACGACATCGCCGCGCGTCTCGACTTCGGAACCGTCTGGGTCAACTCACATCTCGTGCTGGCCGGGGAAGTCCCCTGGGGTGGGTTCAAGGGATCCGGCTACGGACGGGACCTGTCGATCTACGCCCTGGACGACTACTCGCGCACCAAACACGTCATGCACAACCACGGGCGCTGATCCCGTCCGTCCAGAGAATCCGTGGAGGTGTGAGGTGACCCTCGACGACCCCCTGATGAGTCCGTTCGTTCTCAAGAACGTGACGCTGCGCAACCGCATCGTCAGTACGTCCCATGAGCCGGCCTACAGCGAGGACGGCCTGCCCAAGGATCGCTACCGCGCCTACCACGTCGAGAAGGCCCGTGGCGGCGTCGGGTTGACCATGATCGGCGGCAGCGCTCTGGTCAGCCGTGACAGCGCACCCGCGTTCGGAAATCTGCAGCTCTGGAAGGACGAAGCGGAGCCTTGGCTCCGTCGGCTCGCCGACGAGGCGCACGAGCAGGGCGCAGCCGTGATGACTCAGCTCACGCACCTCGGTCACCGCACCAGCAACTACACCGACACCTGGATCCCGGCGATCTTGGCAAGCAATGTCCGCGAGCCCGCACACCGCGCGTTCGCCAAGGCGGCCGAGCAATGGGACCTCGACCGCGTGCTGCAGGACTTCGCCGATGTCGCACAGCGCTGCCGGTCCGCGGGGCTCGACGGCATCGAACTCATGGCCTGGGGCCACTTCCTGGACTCGTTCTGGACGCCCTTCTGGAACCACCGGGACGACGAGTACGGCGGCTCCTACGAAAACCGGATGCGGTACCCGCTCCAGGTCATCCGCGCCGTCCGCGAAGCGGTCGGTCCGGAGTTCGTCATCGGCGCGCGCATGACCTTCGACGAAGAGCGTGAGGGCGGCCTCGAAACGCACGAGGCACTGCGCGTCGCCGAAGACATCACCGAGGCCGGGATCGACTTCATCAGTCTGGTCAAGGGGTCGATCGGCACCGACGCCGACCTGGCCCGCGTCATTCCGCCGATGTCCACCCCGGCCTCTCCTCATCTGGAGTTCGCCGGGCGGATCAAGCAGAAGCTCGCCGTCCCCGTCATGCACGCCGCCCGGATCAGCGATGTCGCCACCGCGCGGTACGCAGTCGCGGAGGGCCTGCTCGATCTGGTCGGCATGACCAGGGCGTTGATGGCCGACCCCGAGCTGCCCGACAAGGTCCGTGACGGTCGCACGGACCGGATCCGTCCGTGCGTCGGCGCCAACATGTGCATCGACGGCATCTACAGCTCCGGTGCGGCGTTCTGCATGCACAACCCGTCCACCGGCCGTGAGCTCGAGGTACCCCAGCGCATCGCCCCTGCGCGCACGACGAGGCGCGTGGCGGTGGTCGGAGCCGGACCTGCCGGTCTGGAAGCGTCCCGGGTCCTCGCCGAGCGCGGTCACGACGTGCATCTCTTCGAAGCCGGCGACAAGGTGGGCGGACAGCTGCTGCTGGCCTCGAAGGCCCCTCGCCGTCGCGATCTTCGCGGAATCATCGACTGGAGAAGCGGCGAACTCGCCCGCTTGGGCGTTCCGATCTCGCTGAACACCTACGTCGACGGCCGAACGCTTCAGGAGCAGTCATGGGACGTTGTGATCGTCGCGACCGGCGGCGCTCCCGCAACACCCCATATTCCCGGGGCCGGCCTGGTCCATGACACCTGGGACGTCCTCGCTGGGGCGCGACGGCTGCCGGGGCATGTGATGGTCTACGACGACCATGGCGGCAACCAGGCGCTCGACGCGGTGGAGGCCCTCGTCCGAGGAGGCGCCACCGTTGAGATCGTCACGCCTGAGCGAACGCTCTCACCCGACGTCGGCTGGCTCACGGCCTCCGGTTACTTCAACTCACTGGCGGAGAACGGTGTCGCGGTCACTCTGCTTCGACGGCTGCATGGGGTCACCAGGACTCCGGAGGGCTTGGAGGTGGAACTCGGCGTGGACGGCTTCGAGTTCCGTGAGCACTGCCCTTTCGATGCCGTCGTCGCTGAGATGGGCACGGAGCCGGTCCAGGAGCTCTACGACGAGTTGCTTGGTTCCTCGACCAACCTGGGGGCCGTTGACTTGACGGCACTGCTGGCTCGCAAGCCCCAGTCGGTGGTGCGCAATCAGGACGGTTCGTTCCGGCTGTTCCGCCTAGGGGACGCAGTGGCCAGCAGGAACGTCCATGCGGCGATGCTGGACGCAGCCCGCCTCTGCCGAACGATCTGAGAGGGCAATATTCGAGCTGATGCCCGTGTCGACAGGGAACGCGAACTTGCCGACCAGGCCGGTCGGCTGAGGGCCTCGGTCGACCAGCTCACCGCCCGCCCGACCGACATCGAGCGGCACCTTGAGCACGTCCGGATCACCCGGCAGACCGCCACCACCCTGATCGACGGTCTCGACAAGGACGCTCTGGCCAAGTCCGGACGAGCTGCACGAGGCAAGCCCACGCCCCGCTGTGCCCGGCGAGAGGCCAGCGAGAGACAGCAAAGGAAAGCAGCCACCATGTCTTTCAAGCGAATGATCCACGCAGTGGAGACGCACTCGGGCGAGCCGATGCGCGTCATCACCGGAGGAGTCCCGAACATCCCTGGTGGGTCTGTCTACGAGCAGATGAAGTGGCTTGAGCAGAATGACGACCAGCTCCGGTCGCTCATGCTGCGTGAGCCCCGTGGCTACCCGCCCATGTGCTGCAACCTGATCGTTCCGCCCAAGCACCCGGACGCCGCGGCCGGCTACATCATCATGGAGCAGGTGGAGTACCCCGTGATGAGTGGTGGCAACACCATCGCCGTCGCGACCGTCCTGCTCGAAACCGGCATGATCCCCATGCAGGAGCCCTTCACCGAGTTCAAGCTGGAGGCCCCGGCCGGCCTCATCGGCATCAGGGCCGAGTGCCGCGACGGCAAGGTCAAGCAAGTGACCTTCGAGAACGTCCCCGCCTTCGCCGCTCACCTCGACGCCGTGATCGACGTCCCCGAGCTCGGCCAGGTGACCGTCGACGTCGGGTGGGGCGGCATGTTCTACGTGATCGCGGACGTACGGCAGTTCGACGGGCTGCAGCTGGTCCCGTCCCACGGACGGGAGATCACCCGCGTCTCCTCCCTCATCCTCCGGGCTGCCCAGGATCAGCTGCCGGTCGAGCACCCCGACTATCCGGGGATCGGAATCACGATCTCTCAGCTGTCCGGCCCCACCGACAATCCGGCCGCCGACATGAAGAACGCGGTGACGGTGGCGAGCGGCCCCGTGGACTTCTCCAACCCCGCGACGTGGACCGGCTCGGTCGACCGTTGCCCG
The DNA here is from genome assembly GCF_053591955.1 of Streptomyces sp. NPDC002845. Classification (NCBI taxonomy): domain Bacteria; kingdom Bacillati; phylum Actinomycetota; class Actinomycetes; order Kitasatosporales; family Streptomycetaceae; genus Streptomyces; species Streptomyces sp. NPDC002845. The sequence continues at coordinate 8,350 of NZ_JBSFUU010000100.1, forward strand.
TGCGGCACCGGTACGTGCGCGCGGATGGCCACCCTGCACGCCAAGGGCGCACTCAAGCTCAACGAACCCTTCCGCCACGAGGGGGTCCTCGGCACCGTCTACACCGGCGAACTCATCCGGGAGGTGCAGGTCGGGCCCTACACCGGGGTTGTCCCGACCATCGGCGGCCAGGCGTGGATCTCCGGTTACAGCACCCTCGTACTCGACCCCGACGACCCGTTCGTCGCCGGCTTCACCGTCGGGGACATCTGGGCCTGAGTAACGCGCGGAACGCCCCCATTGCCACCGATTCCCTGGCCAGTGGTCCGCTGGCAGCTGGACCAGCACAATCCGGCGGCCATGGAGCGGCGCGCAGAAACGCCGGCGGTAGCTGACGACGGCCTTCATCCCACCGTCGGCAGTAACTGCCTGTGACCGCCGGACGAATCGAAGGGGCTTCCGCAGCGCGCCCCGCCGACGACGGGCAGGCCTGATCTCTGGGGAGAATCCGGGGAGTGCGAGCGGCGCTGGGGAGCGCATGGGGTGAACCGACTGCGTGACCTGGCACCAGCCTGAAAGCCCCAGAAAGACGGACAGTTCAGGCCAGAGCCCTACTCAGCGGCATCGTCGCAGGTCAGAGCCATGTTGGGCTCATGCAAGATTTTCGTAGCCGTTGATCGCCCATGGATCGTCGTCAGGGTGGTGCTGGGGTATGCGGCGAGAGTGGGCGACGAGGATAACGCGCTTGCGCAGCACGGGGATGTCAGCTCGTTCGTCCACGGTTTCGGGTCGGGCCGTCAGACAGAGGGTAATCTGAAAGGCGCTCAGGACCTGCGTGGGCATGGGGCTGCCGTTGGCGAGGGCCCGCTGCCGGATGGTGAGGTAGAGACGGAAGGTGGCTTCGCTGTCGGGGAAGCTTCAGCTGCCGCTTCCCCAACGAATATGCGCTCGCCAACCAGGTCTCCCACCCGCGCAAACGTCTACCTCGCAGAGCGGGACCTGATCACCCCGCTCGATACCTGGCTTGCGCGAGCCTTCGCCCCGCACCGCCTGCACGACACCATCACCCGCATGCACGCGGCCCAGCCAGACCCCGCGCCGGAGGCCGAGGACGCCACGCGCGTGATCGCCGAATGCGACGCCAAGATCGCCCGCTACCGCAAAGCCCTGGAAGCGGGCACCGACTCGGAACTCATCGCCCAGTGGACCGCCGAGGCCCAGGCCCACCGCACTCAAGCCCTCGCCCGGACCCGTAGGCCGACCGACGAGCGCCGACTCGGCAAGGAGGACATCCACCCAATGATCACATCACTCGGCAGCATCCGCGACGTGCTCGCCGACGCCGAACCACAGGACAAGGCCGACGTCTACCAGAACCTCGGGCTACGGCTCACCTACGAGCCCGGAAAACAGCTTGTGCGGGCCGAGGCTCAGCTCGACCCGCACAAGTTGGGGATACGGTCAGTGTCCGAGGGGGGACTTGAACCCCCACGCCCGATAAAGGGCACTAGCACCTCAAGCTAGCGCGTCTGCCATTCCGCCACCCGGACAAGGTGTCTGTCGTGCGGGGTTGCCCCGCGGCGACAGGGAAAACATTACCAGGCTTCCGGCGGCCCCCGATCACACCCCAGCCCCGCGTGAACGGCGTGTGACGGGCTGTGCCGCGTCTTGGGGCGGACCACGGGTCGGAGGGAGGATGAGGGGGTCCACCAGCAATGACAGTGGGAGGAAGCATCGTGAGCGGGACCGACACGGCCAGGAACGTCACCGGCGAGGACGAGGTCGTGGACCTCTGCCGCGAGCTCATCCGGATCGACACCAGCAACTTCGGCGACCACTCGGGCCCGGGGGAGCGCAAGGCCGCCGAGTACGTGGCCGAGAAGCTCGCCGAGGTGGGGCTGGAGCCGAAAATCTTCGAGTTGCACCCGGGGCGCGCCTCCACCGTGGCCCGTATCGAGGGCGAGGACCCGACCCGGCCCGCGCTGCTCATCCACGGCCACACCGACGTCGTACCGGCCAACGCGCAGGACTGGACCCACGACCCCTTCTCCGGCGAGATCGCGGACGGGTGCGTGTGGGGGCGGGGCGCCGTCGACATGAAGGACATGGACGCGATGACGCTGGCGGTCGTACGGGACCGGCTGCGCAGCGGGCGCAAGCCGCCCCGGGACATCGTGCTGGCCTTCCTCGCGGACGAGGAGGCGGGCGGCACGTACGGCGCCAAGTACCTCGTCAAGCAGCACCCGGACCTCTTCGAGGGCGTCACGGAGGCCATCGGTGAGGTCGGCGGGTTCTCCTTCACGGTCAACGAGAAGCTCCGGCTCTACCTCGTCGAGACCGCCCAGAAGGGCATGCACTGGATGCGGCTCACCGTGGACGGCACGGCCGGTCACGGCTCGATGACCAACGACGACAACGCGATCACCGAGCTGTGCGAGGCGGTCGGGCGGCTCGGGCGGCACACCTGGCCGGTGCGGGTCACCAAGACCGTACGGTCCTTCCTCGACGAGCTGTCCGACGCGCTCGGCACCGAGCTGGACCCCGAGAACATGGACGAGACCCTCGCCAAGCTCGGCGGCATCGCCAAGATGGTCGGCGCGACCCTGCGGAACTCGGCCGCGCCCACCATGCTCGGCGCCGGCTACAAGGTCAACGTCATCCCGGGGCAGGCCACCGCCCACGTCGACGGCCGCTTCCTGCCCGGCCACGAGGAGGAGTTCCTCGCCGACCTCGACCGCATCCTCGGTCCGCGCGTGAAGCGGGAGGACGTGCACGCCGACAAGGCCCTGGAGACCGACTTCGACGGCAGGCTCGTCGACGCCATGCAGAGCGCGCTCAGTGCCGAGGACCCGATCGCGAAGGCGGTGCCGTACATGCTCTCCGGCGGCACGGACGCCAAGTCCTTCGACGACCTCGGCATCCGCTGCTTCGGCTTCGCGCCGCTCCAGCTGCCGCCGGAGCTGGACTTCGCGGGCATGTTCCACGGGATCGACGAGCGGGTGCCGGTGGAGGGGCTGAAATTCGGCGTGCGCGTGCTCGACCGTTTCATCGACGCGTCGTGATCACCCCGAGACCACATTATTCGACAGCGCGTGCGGACTTCGACCAGGAAGAGTGAATCCGACCATAAGCTCGTAGCTCCATTACTCCCTCCTCGTTACAGGTGATGTGATCCGCGACTGGGATCACATTGCCAACTAGGAGGAATAATGATCAAGAAGGTCGTCGCTGCTGCGGCTGCCACCGGCGGTCTGGTTCTCGCGGGTGCGGGCATGGCCGTTGCCGACGCGGGTGCCCAGGGTGCCGCCGTGCACTCCCCGGGCATCGCTTCCGGCAACGTCGTCCAGGCGCCGGTTCACATCCCCGTGAACGTCTGCGGCAACACGATCTCGGTGATCGGGCTGCTGAACCCCGCCTTCGGCAACACCTGCATCAACAACTGACGTTGTCTCACCCCGTAAAGGGGCCTCACCCCGTAAGGGTCTGAGTCCGTCGGCCCCGGAGTGCGCGTCATGCACTCCGGGGCCGACAGGTCTTTTCAGGAAGCTCTCAAGCAAGACGAAGCTCCAAGACAAGGCAGGTAATTCATCACATGCGACAGGTCACCCGCAAGGGCCTGATGACCGTGGCCGCCGCTACCGGCGTTCTCGCCGCCGGCAGCGGATACGCACAGGCTGACTCCGGTGCGCAGGGCTCCGCCTCGAATTCGCCCGGCGTACTGTCGGGCAATTCCGTCCAGGCTCCGGTCAACGTACCGGTCAACGCCTGCGGCAACACGGTCAACGTCGTCGGCGTGCTCAACCCCGCGGTGGGCAACAAGTGCGCCAACCAGGGCGGCGGCAGCGGCTCGCACGGTGGCGGATACGGCGACGACGCCTCCGGAGGCGGGTCGCAGGCCGGCGGGCACACCAGCGACTCGCCGGGCGTGGGCTCCGGGAACCATGTACAGGCGCCGGTGAACGTACCGGTCAACATCTGCGGCAACTCGGTCAACGTCGGCGGCGTCGGCAACGCGACGACGGGCAACGAGTGCGGGAACACCTCCGGCGGCGGTGACCACGGGGCGACGCCTCCGGGAGGCGGCCACGAGCAGCCCGGACACCCGGGGAACCCGGACGAGCCGAGCGGACCCGGGAAGCCCGGCAACCCGAGCGAGCCGGGCAAGCCCGGTGGTGACCCCGGCCAGGTCGGCGACCTCGGCAAGCCGGGCGGCCTCGTGGACACGGGCAAGACCGGTGACCCCGGTACGCAGACCGCGGGTGACTCCGGTACCCCGGGCGGCGGTGACGCGCACGCCAACACCCCGGGAGCGCACTCCGTGACCCAGCCCTACGGTGCCGCGCAGCTCGCCCAGACCGGCAGTGAGCTGCCGCTGGGTCTCGCGCTGCCGGTGGGCGCGGGCGCGCTGATCGGCGGTGCCCTGATCTACCGCAAGGCACGGGCGACCGCGTAACCCCGCGGCGTGTGAAACGGAGCGGGCCCCGGCGACGCGGGGCCCGCTCCGTTCCAGCCGCCCTGCCTCACCACGTGGCCCGCACCTGGCGGATGATCCGCCGGCGCAACCGCACCCTGCGGCTGCCGTCGCGCAGCAGGCTCAGGCGGTCCACTTCCCAGTGTCCGTACTCGGCATGGTCCGTCAGCAAGCGTGTGGCGTCCTTGCGGGAGACCCCGCGCGGTACGTACACGTCGACAAATTCGTATTCCGGCATCGTTATCTATTGTGCGGGCTGGGGCCCGGTACGGATAGCGTCTGCACTATGTCTGATGCTGCGCAGCCCACCGCTGCCGAGGTACGCGCCGCCGCCGAGGCGGTCAAGACCGCGCTCGACCGCCACCTGGCCGCGGTCGAACGCAGGTCGGGTGAGGACGACCCGTCCGTCTACGAGGCGTTCAACGAGCTGGCCGCGGCGGCCGAGGAGTACGACGAACTCCTCTACGACCGCTACGACGAGGTCACCCCCTTCGAGATTCCCGGCACGGAGGAAATGCCGCCGTACACGGGACCCGAGGAGCCGAACGCGCTGAGCGTGCTGATCCGCCGCGACTACTTCGTGGTGGAGCCGCAGCGGCTGCTGGCCCAGGCCCAGCGGGTGGAGGCCGCGGAGGCGCCCGAGGGCGAGACGACGAGCACGGTGCACACGGCGCTCGGCACCCTGTTCGGGGAGTTCGAACCGGACGAGATCGCCTCCCGGCACAAGGAGTTCGGCCTGGAGGAGGGCGACTCCACGCTGTGGGTGACCGCTGCCGACGAGCCCGCCGAGCCCGGCGAATGGCTGGAGGCCCCCTTCGACCAGGCCGATGCGCAGCGGCTCGTGTGCCGCTTCGACGTCAGTGCCGTCTTCGACGACGAGACGGAGGACGACGACCTGGAGGACGACCTCGGCCCCGATTCGGAGCTGGAGGACGAAGAGGACCTGGAGCGACTGGACGCGGACCGCTGAGCGGGCTCTGAGGACGTACGCGGAGTCGGCGGCCACCGGGCATTCGGTGGCCGCCACCTTTCGTATACGGCGAGGGGATCAGCTACTCGTATACGGGATCAGCTACGGCGAGGTGTCAGCCCGCCGCCGGAACCTGGGCTTTGAGGAGCAGGGGCAGCCGGGTCGTACGAGGCTTGGCGGGGACCTCGGCCACGGCCTGCGCGAGCGCCTGCTCCACACCGTGCACCACGGACAGATGCCGCTCCGCCCGCCCGAAGGCCGTGTAGACCCAGGGCCGGGTCAGGACCTGGGCGGCGTCGCCGGGCAGCACCACGACGGCGGCGGGCCACCGGTGCCCCACTGCCTGGTGCGCGGTCAGCGCCCACCCGTGCCGCACGGACTGCTCCACCCGCTCCTTCGGTACGACCACGGGGGCGCCCGCGCACTCCAGGTGCAACCCCTCGGCGTCGGCCTTCACCACGCGGCCGGGGACCGTGCGGCCCGGGGCGGGAGAGTACGCGATCCGGTCGCCCGGGTCGAAGCCGCCGAAACGGCCCGGCCCGGGGTTCAGCCGCTCCTTGAGCGCGGCGTTCAGCGCACGCGTCCCGGCCGCACCACCATGCCCCGGCGTGATCACCTGCGTCTGCTCCGCCGGCACCCCGAGCGCCCGCGGCACCGAGTCCGCGACCACCTGCACGGTCCGGTGCACCGCCTCCCCGGCGTCCCGCACCGGCACGATCACGACCTCCCTGCCAGGCGCCTCGACCTGGTTCAGCTCCCCGATTCCGATGCCCGAGACCAACTCGCCGAGGGGCCCGGGGTCGGGTGTGCGCGAGGCCACCTGCGGACAGGCCCGCGCGGCCAGCAGATCCCCGAACACCCGCCCGGGACCTGCCGACCACAGCACCCCCGGGTCCCCACTGAGCACGAGCCTCGCCCCGTCCGGCAGCGACTCGACGAGCATGGCCGCGGTCTCCACGTCGAGCTGCGGCGCGTCGAGCACCACGAGGAGATCAAGGCGCAGCGCCCCCTCGGCGTCCCGGCCGGGACCTTCGCCACCGGCGAGGAGACCGTCGACGGTGGCGACGGCTTCGAGAGCCTCGCCATCGCCGTGTGGGGAGTCGCCGTGGGCTGCCGTGCGCGCCGCCGGGTTTTCGCCCGGGTGAGCGCTGCCGGAGCGGCCGGGCTGCGCGTGGGGAGCCCCTTCGGGGTCCCTGTCGGTACCACCGGGACGCCCCATGGCCCCGCCCGGGCCCGCCGGGGCGGCGAGCAGCGCCGCGAACCGTCGTCTCCCGTCCGCGCTGTGCGTCGCCGCGTAGGCCCGCAGGCCGAGGGACCGGGCGGCGGCGATCAAAGCCGCCGGCTCCACGCGGGCCGCCTCGCCGCCGGTGTGCAGCACCAGCCCGTGACCCGCGACGGCGCGGATCAGCTCGGCGGCGGACCTCGGGGCGGAGGCGGCGGCCGAGGCCCAGTCCGTCGGGTCCTCCTTCGGCAGGGAGCTGACGACGCGGGCGAGGCCGTCGGCGAGGCTCTCCTCGGCGAGGGCGCAGCGCTCCAGACCGATGAGGACGCGGACAGGACGCTCCGTCTCCTCCTCCGGCTTCTCCTCCTCGTCGTTCTGAGCCTGAGCGGGCGGCGCGTCCTCCAGGGCGTCCTGGAAGACCAGGACCTCGCCCTCCGCGATCGCGCTCTGCACGGCCGCGTCCGGGTCCGGCACCGAGCGCTGGGCAAGGGCGGCCGTGAGGGCGGGAGCTTCCAGAGCCGTGTGCCCGGCCAGGGCAGCCTGCTCCAGCAGCCACACGGTGACCGCCCGGCCCCGCCGCTCGTCGTCCGGCCCGCACTCGGCGCCCAGCAACGCCCGGGCGAACCCGTCGGCCTGCTCCGGCCGGACCCCGGACACCCGCAGCAACTGCCAGGGGTCCTCACGCAGTTGTCCGTCCGCGCCCTCACCGAGCGCGGCGGCGACCTGCGGTGCGAGAGCCTCGGGCGCGCCGCCCTCGCTCAGGACGGACCGTACGGCCTCGACGACCTCGCGCGCGGGACCGGCCGCGACGGGCGCGGCGGCCACCAGCGGCTCCGGGTGCCGCACCGGCTCCGGCGCGGGCCTGCGCGGCGCCGGCTCCGGCTCGGTGAAGACGGCGGCCGCGGGCTTCTGGCCGCTCTCCACCGCCCGTACCGCCGCGAGCAGGTCGGCGGCCGTCCCACTGAGCTTGGCGCCGGCCTCGACCGGCCGCCCCTTCTCGGCCTTCCGCCGCTCGATCCGCTCCCGCTCCAGCCGCTGCGCCGCCAACTCGGCCTCGGCCTCGGACAATTCGGAAGAGGCATCGGGAGAACCGCCCCCGCCCTCCGTATCGCGGGACTCCCCGTCCTCCCCGTCGGCGGTCTCGCCCTCCGGCCCCCGCTCCTCGGTGGTGTCCTCGGCGGCAGGGCCCCCGGCGCCGCCCGGTCCCCCCGGCTCGGCCGATTCCGTGGTCGCGGGCTCCGTACTCACAGCGTGCTCCAGTCGTGATCGGGATAGCGGTGCACGGGCGCCGACACGTCGTCCAGCGCCCGGCAGATCTCGTCAGGAAGACTAAGGGTCTCCACTGACAATGCCGCCGTGAGCTGCTGCGCGTTGCGCGCGCCGATGATGGGCGCGGCGACACCGGGCCGGTCGCGAACCCAGGCGAGGGCCACCTGGAGCGGCGTCGCGGCGAGCCCGTCCGCCGCGGTCTGCACCGCGTCCACGATGCTGCTCGCCGTGTCGTCGAGGTACGGCTCGACGAAGAGCGCCATGTGCTCCGAGGCACCCCGGGAGTCGACGGGCACGGAGTGCCGGTACTTCCCCGTCAGCACACCCCGGCCGAGCGGCGACGAGGGCAGCAGCCCGACACCGAGGTCCAGGGCGGCCGGCAGCACCTCCCGCTCCACCCCGCGCTGGAGCAGGGAGTACTCCAACTGCGTACTGGCGAGGCGAGTCCGTACCCCCGGCGCCGCCAGCTGCCAGGTCGCGGCCTTGGCGAGCTGCCAGCCACAGAAGTTGGACACGCCCGCGTACCGGGCCCGCCCGCTGCTGACCGCCAGGTCGAGGGCGTGGAGCGTCTCCTCCAACGGGGTCGCGGGGTCGTAGGCGTGGATGTGCCACAGATCGACGTAGTCCGTACCGAGCCGGGCCAGCGAGGCGTCGAGCGCGGAGAGCAGATGGCCGCGCGAGCCGTCGAAGCGGCGGTCGGGGTCCGGAACGCTCCCCGCCTTCGTCGAGATGACCAGGTCCCGACGCGGCACGAGCCCCTCTATGAGCTGTCCGAGCAGATACTCGGCCTCTCCGTCCCCGTACACGTCCGCCGTGTCCACGAGGGTCCCGCCGGCCTCCCAGAACACCTTCAACATGTCCGCGGCGTCATGCTCGTCCGTGTCGCGCCCCCATGTCAGGGTGCCGAGCCCGATCCGGGACACACGCAGGCCGGTACGGCCGAGATGCCTCTGCTCCATGAACGCCGACATTACTGGCCAGAACTCGATACGTGGGGGCCTGTGGACAACCGTTTTCGCCGCGGCGCTCCGCTGGGCGAGCGCGGTGACGTGCGGCTGGGCAGGGCTTGCCGCGGGATCGGCCCAGCGGCCTCGTCCTCAAGCGCCGGACGGGCGGGAGAGGCCCGGGGCGGTCTCGATTCCGCGGCTGGGCGGGCGGAGGATCGGCCTTGCGGCCTCGTCCTCAAACACCGGACGGGCTGCTGGAGCCCGGGCTGGATTGAAAGGCGCGGGCGGATGCTGCCGACCAGACTGAGCCATCAGAGAACCGACAGCCGCCCCGCACGAACCCCATCTCCCGCCATGCGGCCGCACGCCCCCACGGCGGAAAGCCGCCCCGCACGGAAGGGGCCGTGCCGGTGCGTCAACGCCCGTCGCGTACGGCTCCCTCAGCCGACCTGCCCCTCACCACCCCCGGGCCGTACGTCCGCAGCGACGGGCGGACGCACCGGCACGGCCCCGCCCCATCCTCCATCGGCAGGCACCCTCACGCCCCCGACTGCAAGCGCCCCATCCTCCATCGGCAGGCACCCTCACGCCCCCGACTGCAAGCGCCCCATCCTCCATCGGCAGGCACCCTCACGCCCCCGGCCACAAGCACCCCATCCTCCATCGGCAGGCACCCTCACGCCCCCGGCCACAAGCACCCCATCCACCATCGGCAGCCACCCCCACGCCCCCAACCGCAAGCGCCCCACCCGCACGAGGCACCCCCTACCCACCCCCTCCGGTAGCCACCCGCACCCACCAGCACAGCCCACCCCGCGCAACCGCCGGAGGCAACCCGCTAGTGTCGACCGCACAAGGGACGTTACTCATCGGTAAGGGGATCGGCCATGCAGCTCGGGATCAACCTCGGCTACTGGGGTGCCGGAATGGACGCGGACAATCTCGCCGTGGCCAAGGAAGCCGACCGGCTCGGCTACGCCGTGTGCTGGGCCGCCGAAGCCTACGGCTCGGACGCGGCCACCGTACTCACCTGGGTCGCCGCCCAGACGGAGCGCATCGACGTCGGCTCGGCCATCTTCCAGATTCCGGCCCGCCAGCCCGCGATGACGGCCATGACCGCCGCCACGCTCGACTCGCTCTCCGGCGGCCGCTTCCGCCTAGGCCTGGGCGTCTCCGGACCGCAGGTCTCCGAGGGCTGGTACGGCGTCAAGTTCGACAAGCCACTGGCCCGCACGCGCGAGTACGTCGAGATCGTACGGAAGGCCATGACCCGTGAACGGCTTTCCTACGAGGGCGAGCACTGGACCCTGCCCCTGCCGGACGGCCCGGGCAAGCCGCTGAAGCTCACCGTGCACCCCACCCGCGAGCACATCCCCCTGTACATCGCCGCGATCGGCCCCAAGAACCTGGAGCAGACCGGCGAGATCGCCGACGGCGCGCTGCTCATCTTCCCTTCGGCCGCCCACCTCGAAGAGACCGCGATCAAATACCTGCGGGCCGGCCGCGAGAAGGCCGGCCGGACCATGGACGGCTTCGACGTCTGCCCGACCCTGCCCCTCGCCGTCGGCGACGACAAGGACGTCACCACCCTCGCCGACACCTTCCGCCCGTATACCGCGCTGTACGTCGGCGGCATGGGCAGCCGCAAGCAGAACTTCTACAACCAGCTCGCCCGGCGCATGGGTTACGAGAAGGAAGCCGCCGAGATCCAGGACAAGTACCTGTCCGGCGACAAGCAGGGCGCGGCCGCCGCGATCCCGCACGAGCTGATCGACCAGACGACCCTGCTCGGCTCCGTGGACCGCATCGCCGACCGCATGAAGGCCTACGCCGAGGCCGGGGTCACCACGCTCACGCTGGCCCCCGCGGGCTTCACCCTGGAGGACAGGGTCGCCTCGCTGCGGGCCGGCTCCGAGGCACTGGAGCGGGCCGGCCTGGCGTAAGAGGGACAAGCAAAGAGAGACAAGAGGCACTCAAGAGGTTCTGCGGCCGTGGTGGGGGCTCGGGGGGTCTTCCCCGCCACGGCCGTCACGGGGACAACGCGCCACCGCCCCGATCGGTTACGCGCCCGACAGACAACACCCGTCCATCATTCGGCGGATTTGTCCGACACGGCTGTTGCCCCATACCTGCTACCGCATTTGACTCGTTCTTTGCGGAACCCTGCAGAGAGGTGCCTCAGATGCTTTCGGCCAAGAGCCTGTTCCAGGAAATCCTCGACAACGACGAGTCGTTCCGGCTGTTCTGCTCCATCGCCGCCAGCGGGGAGTCGCAGGGAGGCTGGGAGAACGCCCGCATCGCCGCGCTCGTACCGGACAGCGAACGCGCGCTCGCACCCAAGATCACCCGCCACGGTGCCGACGAGGACAAGCACGGACGTATCTTCAACGCTCTCATGAAGAAGCGCGGCCTCGCACCCGTCGAGGTCCCGCACGCCACCGACTACACCATGCTCCTGGAGAAGAACGGCATCGGTCTTGCCCACGAGAAGCTCAAGGCCGAGCAGCCGCTCACGGTGCAGGACATCGTCATCTATCTCGCTCACAGCAGGGTCACCGAACAACGTGCCTCCGAGCAGATGGAACTCCTGCGCAAGCACTTCGCCGACCACCCCGACCTCGGCCGGGCCGTCAAGATGATCTCCAACGACGAGGACAACCACCTCGCGTACTGCCACGAGGAACTCCTCCGCCTCACGGCCGCCGGCCACGGCCGGCTGATCCAGCGGACCCTGCGCGAGTGCGCGCTCGCCGAGATCCGCGTCTACCGGGACGTCAGTCTCGCCGTCATGGACAGCATGGGGCGCATCCTCGGCTGGCCGAAGGCCAAGGCGGCGGTGCTCGCCGCGGGCATCCACGCCGTGTACCTGTACGAGCGGGCCGCCGGCTGGCGCCGCATGGTCTCCCTGAAGATGCCCGAGCGGCGCGACGCCCTGGGCGGACCCGCGACCGCGGCACCCGGGTTCGCGTAACTAACCCCCCGCCACGCGCGCGTGGAGCCGCACATACCGCCCCACGCGCGCGTGGCGCCCGACATGGCCGCTCCTCCCACCGAACGGCGACGACCACACCCCGAGTGCCCCGGTGCCCCGGACGCCCCAAGCATCGGAAACCCCGTAGGGACAGGCTGGGCGCCCCTTTAGGCTGGGCCGCATGCCCACGTTGATCCTTGTCCGGCACGGACGTTCCACCGCCAACACCTCGGGGGTGCTCGCGGGGTGGACGCCCGGCGTCGCCCTCGACGAGCACGGGGCCGCACAGGCCGCCGCGCTGCCCGGGCGCCTCGCCGGGCTGCCGATCTCCGAGGCCGTCACCAGCCCGCTGCAGCGCTGCCAGGAGACACTGCGGCCGCTCCTCGATGCCCGCCCCGAACTCACCCCGCACACCGAGGAGCGCATAGGCGAGTGCCACTACGGCGACTGGTCCGGCCGCAAGCTCGCCGAGCTCAAGGACGAGCCGCTGATGGAGGTCGTCCAGGCGCACCCGTCGATGGCCAGGTTCCCCGGCGGCGAGTCCATGCGTGCCATGCAGACACGGGCCGCGGAGGCCGTACGCGAGTGGAACGCGCGCGTGGAGCGTGACCACGGTGCCGACGCCGTGTATCTGATGTGCTCGCACGGCGACGTCATCAAGTCCCTCGTCGCCGACGCGCTCGGACTGCACCTCGACCTCTTCCAGCGGATCTCCGTCGAACCGTGCTCCATCACCGCGATCCGCTACACGCGGCTTCGGCCGTTTCTCGTTCGCCTCGGCGACACCGGGGAATTCACCTCCCTCGCCCCGCGGGAAGAACCTCCGAACAGCGACGCCACCGTCGGGGGCGGTACGGGCGCGACGTGATCGTCAGCCGCAGTAGGGTGAAGCGGTCGCAACGGCGCTGAACGTGTCAGCGAACCCCTTCAGCCGCCGGCGCGGCCGGCCCCGACGTCGATTCCAATGGAGAGCAGGACGTGTCCCGTCAGGTGTTCCTCTACGACCCCCCGGACCGCTTCGTGGCCGGTACGGTCGGGCTGCCCGGGCGTCGTACCTTCTTCCTGCAGGCCACCGCAGGGCAGCGCGTCACCAGCGTCGCCCTGGAGAAGACCCAGGTGGCCGCGCTCGCCGAACGCATGGACGAGCTGCTCGACGAGGTCGTACGGCGCACAGGCGGCAGCGCGGCCGTCCCGGCCGTCGCCCCCACGGAGATCTCCGACACCGGCCCGCTGGAGACGCCCGTCGAGGAGGAGTTCCGCGTCGGTACGATGGCGCTCGCCTGGGACGGTGAGGACCAGCGGATGGTCGTCGAGGCACAGGCCCTGGTGGAACTCGACGCCGACTCCGAGGAAGACCTCGCCGAGGCCGAGGAAAGGCTGCTCCAGGACGAGGAGAACGGTCCGCCGATGCTCCGCGTCCGGCTCACCGGCACGCAGGCCCGGGCCTTCGCCAAGCGCGCCCTCGATGTCGTCAACGCCGGGCGGCCGCCCTGCCCGCTGTGCAGCCTCCCGCTCGACCCGGAAGGACACGTATGTCCGCGCCAGAACGGGTACCGCCGCGGAGCGTGACGTCCGCCGAGGCGCTCGCCAAGGGCGAGCTGACCGTGCGCGGACGCATCCGCGAGGCGTCCAACGCGGTGCTGTACTGCACGGTCGCGTACGAGGGGCAGGAGGCACCCTGCGTCTACAAACCGGTCGCCGGTGAGCGCCCGCTGTGGGACTTCCCCGACGGCAACCTCGCCCAGCGCGAGGTCGCCGCGTACGAGGTGTCCGAGGCGACCGGCTGGGGGCTCGTGCCGCCGACCGTGCTGCGCGAGGGGCCGTACGGCGAGGGCATGTGCCAGCTGTGGATCGAGGGGCAGCCCGGCGCGGAGCTGCTGGCTCTGGTCGACGGTGAGGAGCCCGAGGCGGGCTGGAAGGCGATCGGCTTCGCCGAGGTCGGGGACGGCAGGACGGCCCTCCTGGTACACGCCGACGACGAACGTCTGCGGCGGCTCGCCGTCCTCGACGCGGTGATCAACAACGCTGACCGCAAGGGCGGGCATCTGCTGCCCGCCGACGGGGGGCGGCTGTACGGCATCGACCACGGCGTCACGTTCAACACCGAGAACAAGCTGCGCACGCTGCTCTGGGGGTGGGCGGGGGAGCCGCTGACGGACGAGGCGGTCCGGGCGCTGGAAGGGCTACGGGACGGCCTGGCCGAAGGCGCCGCCCTGACCGTACGCCTGTCCGACCTGATCACTCCCGCAGAACTCGACGCCACACGCGCCCGTGTCGCCACCCTCCTCTCCGCGCGCCGCCACCCCGAGCCGAGCGGTGAGTGGCCCCCGATCCCATGGCCACCGGTCTGAGCCCCACCCAGCGCGCTCCGCTCACCGTCCGCCACTCCCTTCGGGCCGGATGCCACCCGAGCGACACACCTGCCCGCAACCACGACGGCCCGGTTTCCCAGCCCAGCCACCGGGTGGAGTGTGCCGCCTCAGCAGCGCGCCTGTCGGCAACTGGGACCGCCGATTTCCCAGCCATCCTGCTGCCTCACTGGCGCACTTGTCGGCGGCCGGACGGCGGGTGTGCCCGCCTGCACAAGCGCGTCCCGGTCGGTCGCGTACGGCGGGAAGGGGGTGGGTCGGGGGGTGTCCGCCCGCAGCGGATGTCGCGACAACAAACGTCGGCCGTGCGACCCTCACAGCTGTCGCGTCAGACCGAAGACGGAGACCCCCGGCGCGCCCCCGACCCACAACAAACCGCAGGCGCCGACCTCCGGCCGGCAGTCGCCCTGCGACGGTCCGTCGGACAAACCTGACCCGCCGCCTCCCGGCGGCAGTCGCCCCGCGACCGTCCGTCGGACAAATCTCACGCGCCGACCTCCCGGCGGCAGCCGCCCCGCGCAAGAGGGCCCGTTCGGCCATCGGCGGGCGGTCCGGTTCGTATACGGAACTTCCGTCCGGTTAGGCTCATGACATGTATGCCTGGCCCGCTTCTGAGGTCCCCGCCCTGCCCGGTGAGGGCCGCGACCTGAGGATCCACGACACCGCGACCGGGGAGCTGGTCACCCTGACCCCCGGTCCCGTCGCCCGTATCTACGTCTGCGGGATCACTCCCTACGACGCGACCCACATGGGTCACGCGGCGACCTACAACGCGTTCGACCTCGTGCAGCGCGTGTGGCTCGACACCAAGCGGCAGGTTCACTACGTGCAGAACGTCACCGACGTGGACGATCCACTCCTGGAGCGCGCACAGCGGGACGACATCGACTGGGTGGCCCTCGCCGAGAAGGAGACCGCCCTCTTCCGCGAGGACATGACGGCCCTGCGGATGCTGCCCCCGAAGCACTACATCGGCGCGGTCGAGGCCATACCGGGCATCGTCCCGCTCGTCGAGCGGCTGCGGGACGCGGGTGCCGCCTACGAGCTCGAAGGGGACATCTACTTCTCCGTCGAGTCCGACCCCAACTTCGGCAAGGTGTCCAACCTGGACGCCGCCGCCATGCGCCTGCTCTCCGCCGAGCGTGGCGGCGACCCCGACCGGCCCGGCAAGAAGAACCCGCTCGACCCGATGCTGTGGATGGTCGCCCGGGAGGGCGAGCCCAGCTGGGACGGCGGCTCGCTCGGGCGCGGGCGCCCCGGCTGGCACATCGAGTGCGTGGCCATCGCCCTCGACCACCTCGGCATGGGCTTCGACGTGCAGGGCGGCGGCTCCGACCTCGCCTTCCCGCACCACGAGATGGGCGCCTCGCACGCGCAGGTGCTGGCCGGCGAGTTCCCCATGGCCAAGGCGTATGTGCACGCCGGCATGGTCGCCCTGCACGGCGAGAAGATGTCGAAGTCGAAGGGCAACCTCGTCTTCGTCTCGAAGCTGCGCCGCGGCGGGGTCGACCCCGCCGCCATCCGGCTCGCCCTCCTCGCCCACCACTACCGGTCCGACTGGGAGTGGACCGACCAGGTGCTGGAGGACGCCGTGGCCCGGCTCGGCCGCTGGCGCGCCGCAGTGTCCCGCCCCGACGGCCCGCCCGCCGAGGCCCTCGTCGAGGAGATCCGCGAGGCCCTCGCGAACGACCTCGACGCCCCCGCCGCACTCGCCGCGGTCGACCGCTGGGCCGCGCTCCAGGACGAGCGGGGCGGTACGGACGAGGGCGCGCCCGGTGTCGTATCGCGGGCGGTCGACGCGCTGCTCGGCGTGGCGCTGTGACGTAACGGTCCTGCACCACGGCCAGGGCGCCTCCCGCACCCGCGCGGAAGGCGCCCCTCGTCCACTCACGTACGGCCCGTCAATGGCCGTACATGAAGACCTCCTGGGTCTCGTCATGGGCCACAGTCGAATTGGGCAACGGGTGCAATCCGTCCGGAAGCAGATGTCCCGCCCCAATCCGGCCAGAGCCTGTCAGGGGGCTGTCGGCAGCCCGAGGAGTGCTGCGGGGGCGACGGGCATGTGATGGGGTTGCAGAGTCAGTTGACCGCTGGACCAGCCCTCCGTGGCCGGTCCCTTCGCGGAAGGACGAACTGTGACACCCCCACCGCACCCACCCGCATCCCCGCACCTCTCCCTCGCACGTCCGCTCAACCGCCGGAGACTGCTTACAGCCGGCGCCGTAACGGCCGGAGCCGTACTCGCCGGATCGGCCACGTCACCGGCCCAGGCCAACTCGGCCTCCGGTGGCGGCTCCTGGCCCGACCGGCCCGACGTGATCCCGCTGCCCGACGGCTTCCGCCCCGAGGGCATCACGATCGGCGGCGGCCCGTACGCCTACCTCGGCTCGCTCGGCGACGGTTCCATCTACCGCGCCGACCTGCGCACCGGCCAGGGCGGCATCATCTCGGCGGGACCGGGTACGCCGTCGGTCGGGCTCAAACTCGACGACAGGGGGCGGCTGTTCGTCGCCGGCCGCGGCGAGGGCGCCCGCGTGGTGGATGCCCGCACCGGTGCGATCCTCGCCTCGTACACGCTCACCACGGCGACGCCGACCTTTGCCAACGATGTCTTCCTGACCCCGCGCACGGCCTGGTTCACCGACTCGAACCAGCCCGCGCTGTACGCCCTGCCGCTCGGCCGGCGCGGCTCACTGCCCGACGCCGACGAGATCGTGACGATCACGCTGGGCGGCGACTGGAACCAGGTGGGCGAGGGCGTCAACGCCAACGGCATCACCCGCACCCCCGACGGCAGGGCGCTCCTGGTCGTGCAGTCCGGCGTGGGCCTGCTCCACCGGGTCGAGCCGAGAACCGGGGTCACCAAGGTCGTCGACCTCGGCGACGCGGCACCGCTCACCAACGGCGACGGACTGATCCTGATCGGGCGGACGCTGTATGTGGTGCAGAACCGGCAGAACGCGATCGACGTGTTCAAGCTCGCGCCGGACGGCCGCAGCGGTGTCTTCCGGCGCCGCATCACCGACGAGGACTTCGACGTACCGACGACGGCCGCCGCGTACAAGGGCCGGCTCTACCTGCCCAACGCGCGGTTCACGACCACGCCGACGCCGGAGACGACGTACGCCGTGGTCGCGGTGAAGAAGTGAACCACTGATCGCGAAAGGATCACTTCGACAGGATCGCTGCGACAGGTCGACAGGATCGCTGTCGCAGGAAGGGGCGGTGCGCACGAGACGCACCGCCCTTTCCCACTCGCTCAGTCCTCCGATGAATCTTCCTCGTCGGCTCCCGGCCGCGGTGGCTTCGGCGGCCTGGTACGGCCGCTCGGGTTGTCCCGCAGATACGGCGAACTGTCGCTGCCGTCCGCCGTGGCGTGCCCCCCGGCGGACGGCCCCGGACCGGGACCCGTCCCCGGACCCGCGGGCCCGCCGCCGTCCCGCCGACGGAGGTAGCGCTCGAACTCGCGTGCGATCGCCTCGCCCGATGCCTCCGGCAGCTCGGCGGTGTCCCGGGCCTCCTCCAGCGCCTGGACGTACTCGGCGACCTCGCTGTCCTCGGCCGCCAGCTGGTCCACGCCCACCTGCCATGCACGCGCGTCCTCGGCCAGCTCGCCCAGCGGGACACGGATGTCGAGCAGGTCCTCCAGACGGTTGAGCAGGGCCAGCGTCGCCTTCGGGTTGGGCGGCTGCGACACATAGTGCGGGACCGCCGCCCACAGAGATACCGCCGGAACGCCGGCGTGCGTGCAGGCCTCCTGGAGGATGCCGACGATGCCGGTGGGACCCTCGTACTTGGTCTCCTCCAGGTCCATTCGCTGGGCCAGGTCCGCGTCGGACGTGACCCCGCTGACCGGAACCGGACGCGTGTGCGGGGTGTCGCCGAGCAGGGCGCCCAGGACCACCACCAGCTCCACGCCCAGCTCATGGGCGAAGCCCAGCAGCTCGTTGCAGAACGAGCGCCAGCGCATGGACGGCTCGATGCCCCGGACGAGGACGAGATCGCGCGGTTTCTCGCCGCCGACCCGCACGACTGACAACCTTGTCGTCGGCCACGTGACCTTGCGTACGCCGCCGTCCAGCCACACCGTGGGACGGTTCACCTGGAAGTCGTAGTAGTCCTCGGCGTCCAGCGCCGCGAACACCTCGCCCTTCCACTCCCGGTCGAGATGCGCGACCGCGGTGGAGGCGGCGTCGCCGGCATCGTTCCAGCCCTCGAACGCGGCCACCATGACTGGGTCGATCAGCTCGGGAACCCCCTCCAGCTCGATCACCCAGCGCCTCCTTCCGACGTGCCCTCGCGTACGCCCCAACCTTACGGCGTGCCGAGGGGGCCTCCGCAGCCCCCTTGCATGGGGGAGTGAACGCATCACTGCCCCGATCGCCACTCCGGAACACCCCCAGTCGCAACCCTCGACCGCCCTCAGTCATCCGAGCTGTCCTCGGCCAACTTCGGTACGACCCCTGGACGCTCTCACGAACGTCACGCTATACATCGGAGGACGGCGAAAGGTCCGATGTTCGTTTGATGCTGGGCGGCCAAGAACGAGTGATCAGGGGCGCACATGAACGAGACCGTCACCGGCTTCGAGGTCCCTTGGCGATGTTCGACTACGTGGCCATCTCCGGCAGAGTCGATCGCCGCGCACTCCTGTCCGAACGGGCCCGTGTGGGCCACTCGTACGGGAAGGACCCCATGACACTGCGTACGATAACCGCCCTGGCCTGCGCAGCCCTGCTGGCCGCCACCGCGCTCAGCGCCTGAAACCGGGACGAGGCGGGCGCCTTCGCCGACCGGATCGGCATCGACCCTGATGCTCAAGCTGCGCGTCAACGGCTTCATCGCCACCCTCGGCATGCTCACCATGCTGCGCGGCCTCCACATCGGCATCACCGAGGGCAAGTCCATCACCGATGTCCCGGAGTCCTTCCGATACCTGGGCAAGACGGACCGGCTGGGCGCCCCCGCCGCCGTATGGCTCTGCCTCGGCCTGTTCGCCGTCGGCGGCTGCGCCCTCGCCCGGCTCCGGCACGGGCGGGCCCTGTACGCGATCGGCGGCAACCCTGAGGCGGCCCGCGCGGCCGGTATCCGCGTCGACCGCATCACCTGGATCGTGCTGGCCATCGACGGCCTCCTCGCCGCCTTCGCGAGCGTCCTCTGCACCGGCCACTACCGCTCCGTCGCGGCCACCCAGGGCAACGGCTGGATCTTCCAGGTGTTCGCGGCAGCCGTGATCGGCGGGATCAGCCTCAAGGGCGGCTGCGGAACCCTCTTCGGAGCGCTCACGGGCGTCCTGACCCTCCAACTGTTCGTCAACGTCATGACCCTCGGCGGCGTCCCCGCCCTGTGGAACCAGTTCCTCAACGGCGCCATCATCATCGTCGCCCTGGTGATCTCCCGCTTCGCGAGCGGAGAGCGACGGGATTAGAGGCTCCCGTACGGGCATTGCCTCCGCCCCCGTCGCCCCTACCCGTCCCATCCCTGAGGGCTCCGCCCCCAGCCCGCCCCCCCCCGCGCATAGGTCTTCGGCCTCGTCCTCAAACGCCGGACGGGCTGGGAGTACCGGGCCTGGGCCGGAAAGGTCCCGCGGGCTGGAGCTGCACCCCGTCAGGTCCGAGGGGCCTGCGCCCCGTAAGGTCGGAGAGGCCTGCACCCCGTAACGTTCGAGGGGACTGCGCCCCGTGAGGGGCGCGGGGAACTGCGCGACCAGCCACACACAACCTGCAGCCACCCCACAACCCCCAACACCCACCCACCCGAACTACCCACCCACCCCGGACACCCCACCCACACACTGCCCACCCACCCCCAACCCCCAGCGGGGGTCCGGGGGCGCAGCCCCCAGGCGGGGCCGAAGGGGCGGCAGCCCCTGGGGATGGGACGGGTAGGGGCGGCGGGGGCGAGAACAACACCCGCAAGTGACGCCCCGCCACCTCACAGCGTGCTGCGCAGCCACTGCTCCACGCTCGCGACATGCACCGTCGCCCAGGACCGCGCAGCCTCCGCGTCCCGGTCGCGCAGAGCGCCGAGGATCGCGCGGTGCTCGTGGAGGGTACGGCTGACCGCGTCCTCCTGGGTGAGCCCGCGCCAGACCCGGGCACGGGTCGTGGGCCCCGACAACCCGTCGAGGAGCGAGCACAGCACGGAGTTCCCGGAACTCTGCACGATGCCCTTGTGGAAGTCCAGGTCGCAGGCGACGAGCTCCTCCACGGACGGCGCGTCGCCGAGCTTGTCCAACTGGTTCGTCAACGCGTCGAGCTGCTGCTCGCTGATCCGGAGGGCGGCCATCGCCGTCGCCGCCGGCTCCAGGATGCGGCGCACCGCGAGGAACTCCAGTACGGTGTCGTCACGGTGGAAGTCGACGACGAAGCTCAGCGCCTCAAGGAGGAGCTGGGGGTCGAGACTTGTCACGTACGTGCCGTCGCCCTGCCGTACGTCCAGGATGCGGATCAGCGACAGGGCACGTACGGCCTCCCGCAGCGAGTTGCGGGACAGACCCAGCTCGGAGGCGAGTTCGCTTTCCTTGGGAAGGCGGTCGCCGGGGCGCAGCGCGCCGGAGACGATCATTCCCTTGATCTTCTCGATCGCCTCATCGGTGACTGCCATGGCGGGCCTCCCTGTCGCTCAGACATCCGATGTCTCAGGCCATTATGCGGGTCCAACGGAGTGAACGAGAGCCGAATGTGACGGAAATCCTCAGCTCAGGGGCCTGCCCCCGGGGCAGCACGGGCACGCCCGGGGCGAGCGCCTCCAGACAGGGTGAACCGCGCGAAGCGGGCGGCTCTCGTATGGGAACCGCCCCCTTCGCGAGGGCCCTTGTCTGCACGTATGAGCCCGTATCGTGCTACTTCTTGTCAAGCAGGTCCTGCACCCTACCCCGCACCTCGTCCGTCGCGAGGCCGCGGATCGTCAGGGTCGTACGGCGGCGCAGTACGTCGTCCGCCGTCTCGGCCCACTCGTTGTCGCGGGCGTAGACGACCTGCGCCCAGATCTCGGGGGCGTCCGGGTGGACGCGCTCGCCCAGTTCGGGGTTCTCGTTGGCGAGGCGGGCGATGTCGAAGGCCAGCGAACCGTAGTGCGTGGCCAGGTGGCGGGCCGTGTCGGGGGCCATGCGAGGGCCGGGGGCCGGGTGGTCGACCAGGAGCCGGTGGGCGACCGCGCGCGGGTTGGCGACGCCGGGCAGCGGCAGCTTCTTCGGCAGCGAGGACATCGGTTCGAAGTCCTCGCCCAGCGGGTGACCGGGCAGGGACTCCAGCTTCTTCATCACCGTACGGCCGATGTGGCGGAACGTCGTCCACTTGCCGCCCGCGACGGACAGCATCCCGCCCCGGCCCTCCGTGACGACCGTCTCCCGCTTGGCCTTCGACGTGCCGCCGGGGCCGCCGGGCAGCACACGCAGGCCCGCGAAGGAGTACGTGATCAGGTCGCGCGAGAGCTGCTGGTCGCGGATGGAGAAGGCGGCCTCGTCGAGGATCTGGGTTATGTCCTTGTCGTTGACCGCGACGTCCGCCGGGTCGCCCACGTACTCCTCGTCCGTGGTGCCGAGCAGCAGCATGTCCTCCCAGGGGAGGGCGAAGGTGATGCGGTACTTGTCGATGGGGGTGGCGAGCGCGGCCTTCCACGGGGAGGTGCGCTTGAGGACCAGGTGCGCGCCCTTGGAGAGGCGGATGGAGGGGGCCGCGTCCGGGTTCTCCATCCTGCGCAGGTGGTCGACCCACGGGCCGGTCGCGTTCAGGACGAGACGGGCCTCGACCCCGAACTCGTCCCCGGACAGACGGTCCTTGAGCTCCGCGCCCGTCACCCGGCCCCGGGTGAAGCGCAGGCCGGTGACCTCGGCGTGGTTGAGGACGACGGCGCCCGACTCGACGGCCGCGCGGACCGTCATCAGCGCCATTCGGGAGTCGTTCATCTGGTCGTCGCCGTACACGGCCACGGCCCTGAGATTGTCGGTGCGCAGCTCGGGCACATCCTGCGCGGCCTTCGCCGGGCCCAGCAGGTGGCCGACGCCGTCGCCGAACGCCGACAGCGCCGAGTAGGCGAAGACGCCCGCGCCGAGCTTCGCCGCGCCGTGCGGCCCGCCCTTGTACACGGGGAGGTAGAACGTGAGCGGGTTCGCCAGGTGGGGGGCCACCTGGCGGGAGACCGCACGGCGCTCGAAGTGGTTCTCCGCCACCAGCTTCACCGCGCCGGTCTGCAGATACCGCAGACCGCCGTGGAGCAGCTTGGAGGAGGCGGAGGAGGTGGCACCGGCGAAGTCGCCGGCGTCGACCAGCGCCACCCTCAGCCCCGACTGCGCGGCATGCCAGGCGGTGGAGATGCCCAGGATGCCGCCGCCGATGACGAGGAGGTCGTACGACGCCTTGGCGAGCTGCTCCCGGGTCTCGGCGCGGCTCGGGCCTGTGCCGAAGGCCGGGCGTGTGCCCAGGGCAGGCAGGGTCTGAAGGGTGGACTGGCTGGTCATTGGGGGTTTCTACTCCTCGTCGGCTTTCGACAGCTCTCGTGAGCCCTTGCCGGCTCCCGTCAGCTCTTGCCCTCAGCTCTCGTCTTCGAGCCAGCCCATGGTCCGCTCGACGGCCTTGAGCCAGCTCTTGTACTCACGGTCGCGGAGCTCCGCGTCCATGTGGGGGGTCCACTCGGCGGCCCGGCGCCAGTTGGCGCGCAGGTCGTCGGTGCTGGTCCAGAAGCCGACGGCGAGGCCGGCGGCGTAGGCGGCGCCGAGGCAGGTGGTCTCGGCGACCATCGGGCGCACGACCGGCGCGTCCAGGAAGTCCGCGAGGGTCTGCATCAGCAGGTTGTTGGAGGTCATGCCGCCGTCGACCTTGAGGGCCGCGAGCTCGACGCCGGAGTCCTTCGTCATGGCGTCGGTGATCTCACGGGTCTGCCAGGCCGTGGCCTCCAGAACGGCGCGCGCGATGTGCGCCTTGGTGACGTACCGGGTGAGACCCGCGATCACACCACGGGCATCGGAGCGCCAGTACGGGGCGAACAGGCCTGAGAAGGCCGGTACGAAGTACGCGCCGCCGTTGTCCTCGACCGAGAGCGCGAGGGTCTCGATCTCGGCGGCGGTGGAGATCAGGCCCATCTGGTCGCGCATCCACTGCACCAGCGAACCGGTGACGGCGATGGAGCCCTCCAGGGCGTAGACCGGCTTGTCGTCGCCGATCCGGTAGCCGACCGTGGTCAGTAGGCCGCTGTAGGAGTTGATGATCTTCTCACCGGTGTTCATCAGCATGAAGGTGCCGGTGCCGTACGTGGACTTGGCCTCGCCCTCGGAGAAGCAGGTCTGGCCGAACAGGGCCGCCTGCTGGTCGCCGAGTGCGGAGGCGACCGGGATGCCGCCGAGCAGGTCGCCCAGCTTGCCGCCGGTGATCTCGCCGTACACCTCGGCGGAGGAGCGGATCTCGGGCAGCATCCGCATCGGTACGCCGATGGACTCGCAGATCTTCTCGTCCCACTCCATCGTGTGGAGGTTCATGAGCATCGTGCGGGAGGCGTTGGTGACGTCGGTGACGTGGTGGCCGCCGTTGACACCGCCGGTCAGGTTCCAGATGACCCAGCTGTCCATGGTGCCGAAGAGGATGTCGCCGGCCTCGGCGCGCTCCCGCAGGCCCTCGACGTTGTCCAGCAGCCAGCGGGCCTTCGGACCGGCGAAGTAGGAGGCGAGGGGGAGACCCGTCTCACGGCGGAAACGGTCCTGCCCGACGTTGCGGCCGAGCTCCTTGCAGAGGGCGTCGGTGCGGGTGTCCTGCCAGACGATGGCGTTGTGGACGGGCTCCCCGGTGTTCTTGTCCCAGAGCAGCGTGGTCTCGCGCTGGTTGGTGATGCCGATGGCCTTGATGTCGTCGCGGGTGATGCCGGCCTTCTCGACGGCCCCGGCCACGACCTCCTGGACATTGGTCCAGATCTCGGTGGCGTTGTGCTCGACCCAGCCCGGCTTCGGGAAGATCTGCTCGTGCTCCTTCTGGTCGACGGAGACGATACGGCCGTCCCGGTCGAAGATGATGCAGCGGGACGAGGTCGTGCCCTGGTCGATGGCGGCAATGAACGGCCCATGGCCGTGGGAAGCGATGCCGGCGGTGTGGGCGTCGGTCACGGTGTGCTCCTGAAATGTCTTGGTCAAGGGGCTGGCTTACGGCGTAATGCTTGCGGCTGCGAGCGGAACGTACATACGGCTGTGCGGGGCGTACGGCTCTAAGCAAAAGCGACGTTGTAGATACCCGCCGCGACGGCGCCGCCGATCAGTGGACCGGCCACCGGGATCCAGGCGTAGGCCCAGTCCGAGCCGCCCTTGTTGGGCAGGGGCAGGAGGGCGTGCACGATGCGTGGGCCCAGGTCACGCGCCGGGTTGATCGCGTAGCCGGTCGGGCCGCCGAGCGACAGGCCGATGGAGACGACGACGAGGGCGGTGATCAGGGCGCCCAGGGTACCGAGACCGTCGCCGTCGGCGTTCAGGCCCTGGGTGAGGACCGCGAGGACGAGCACCACGGTACCGATGATCTCGGTGGCCAGGTTCTGGACCGCGTTCCGGATCTCGGGGCCGGTGGAGAAGATGCCGAGCACCGGGCCGGCGCCCTTCTCCTGCGCCTCGACGGCCTTGGAAGCGGTGGCCTGCGCGCCCGGGCCGCCGACGATCTCCCGGTCGGTGAGGTGCGCGTGGAACTGGCCGTAGTACGCCACCCAGACCAGGGCCGCGCCGATCATGGCGCCGAGCACCTGTCCGGCCCAATAAGTGGGAACGTTGCTCCAGTCGCCGTCCTTGATCGCGATGCCGAGGGTGACGGCCGGGTTGAGGTGGGCGCCGGACAGCGGCGCCGAGGTGTAGACGGCCGTGAGCACGGCGAAACCCCACCCGAAGGTGATGGCGAGCCAGCCGGCATTACGGGCCTTGGAGCCCTTCAGTACGACGGCGGCCACCACGCCGGCGCCGAGAAGGATGAGTATGGCGGTACCGATGGTCTCGCCGATGAAGATGTCGGAGCTGGACACCCGCGACTCCTTTGTCCTTCGTCCAGGGGAAGGCGAACCCCGGGTCCCTCCGGTGGTTCGCGCCCTCGGGGGTGAGAGCGATACCGGCCATTGGCGTTGTCACACTCTAGCGCGTATTGCCGGTAGGTGTTCGACAATGCCGACCGATGGACGGGAGTCTCGCTGTGGCGCGAGTGGCTAGTCAAGGGGCGTGTTGTCGAAAGCGCGATCGTTATTGATCGCTCCGGGGTTCGGTCCAGGGGCGCCCGTGACACGGGTTACACGTGCGTGACGTGGCGGGTACGGAGCGCTCGCGTGTGGAGGAGGTGCGTGGGGATATGTGTGGGGAGGTGTGGGAAGACCGCGCGCGATGCCCCTGGCTTCGTCGGTGTCGGCGTGGACGCGCACCCACGCGCGCGCGTGCACGACTCGATACCGGGTACGGCGGTGTCGATCTCGTCGCGCGCACCCACGCGCGCGTGCACGACGAGGACCGGGCCGTGGCCGTGGCCGTGCAGTCCGGGTGGCGTGCGGCGGTCAGAACCGCCCGGCGCCCAGGTCGCGGGAGACGGCGCGGGCGCAGTCCCGTACCGCGGCGATCAGATCCGGGCGGAGCTCGCCCTCGCGGCAGACCCGCTCCACCGCGCCGGTGATGCCGACCGCGCCGACGGGCATGCGGCGGCGGTCGTGGATGGGGGCGGCGATGGAGGCGACGCCCTCCCAGGTCTCCTCGACGTCGGCGGCGTAGCCACGCGCGCGCGTGATGTCGAGGACCCCCTCGAAGGCGTCGAGTTCGCCGATGGTGCGGTCGGTGAAGGCCTTGCGGTCGGCCTCCAGGACCTCGCTGTGCGCCACGGGGTCGTACGCCGAGAGCACCTTGCCCAGCGCCGTGGAGTGCAGCGGCTGCATGGCCCCGACCTCCAGCACCTGGCGGCTGTCGTCGGGGCGGAACACGTGGTGCACGATCAGCACGCCGTGCTGGTGCAGCACGCCCAGGTAGACGCTCTCGCCGCTGGAGCGGGCCAGGTCGTCCGTCCACACCAGGGCCCGCGCCCGCAGCTCGTGCACGTCGAGGTAAGTGGTGCCGAGCCGCAGCAGCTCGGCGCCCAGCTGGTAGCGCCCGGAGGCCGTGTCCTGCTCGACGAAGCCCTCCTGCTGGAGGGTGCGCAGTATGCCGTGGGCCGTGCCCTTGGCCAGGCCCAGCGACGAGGCGATGTCGGACAGTCCGAGCCGTCGCTCGCCGCCCGCGAGCAGCCGCAGCATCGCGGCCGCCCGTTCGAGCGACTGGATGTTCCGTGCCATCGCCGTCCTGCCCTCCGTCCCCTTCGGCCGCCGGGTGCGACTGAATCCACCAACGTTCGGCAATGTCGAACACTACCGGTCGTTGCCGACCTCCCGCCAATGTCCCGGTCAGCGCACCCCCAGTGCGCCACGCCGAACACCGTGACAGTGCCGCCGTGGGAGTAAACCGCACGTCGGCACCCGCGCCACTCCCGTCCGGCCCGTGGACGCCCCTGACCGTCCGCACCTCTCCGGGCTACCCTTGCCGCGTGCGCCTTCCGAGGGAAGCCGCGAAGCCGACAGCCGTCGCACTCCAGGGAGCACCTTCATGGCCTCGTTGCCGAACCCGTCCCCTACGTCCGCCGCCGAGAGCCGGACGCGAACCGCCGCTCTCCGCCAGGCTCTGGCCACGCGTGTTGTGGTCGCTGACGGAGCGATGGGCACGATGCTCCAGGCGCAGGATCCGACGTTGGAGGAC
>NZ_JBSFUU010000101.1:0-35075 GCF_053591955.1 Streptomyces sp. NPDC002845
GATCGAGCTGTTCACCAGGCCCGACGCGTATCCGACCGGTGTCTACACGCTGCCCAAGCACCTCGACGAGAAGGTCGCCCGTCTCCACCTCGACGCGCTCGGGGTGAAGCTCACCGAGCTCCGCCCCGAGCAGGCCGCGTACATCGGCGTCGACGTCGAGGGCCCGTACAAGCCCGACCACTACCGCTACTGAGTATCAGGAGGCCACATGTACGACAACGAACAGGAGAACGAGCGGCACAACGACTTCACGCAGGCACCCGCCCTCCGGCTCGCCGGCGTCGACGACGATCCCACCGAGGCCCATATCGTCCGCGGCATCGACTGATACGCGGGGCACGAGGTGAACCGCTCCTCGAACCCCGGCCCGGGGTCCTGCCCGGTACGGCGCCACACCTTGCCGCTGTCGTACCAGTGATCACGCGTCAGCAGCGTGTACTGGTGCTCGGACAGGTCGGGCACGGCTCTCTTCACGAGTTCGCGGTGCTCGGCGGGCGGGAGGAGGCGCGGTTCCGGCAGACGGAGCAGGGAGTGCAGGGTCCGCACCAGACTCGGCATGCTGACGGGCCTGGGGTACGCGCAGTGGTACACGGCACCGGCGTCGGCCGGCTCGGGCCTCCGGACGAGGGCCGCGACGATACGCGCCAGGTCTTCTACGGCGATCATCGAACTGTACGACGCGGCGACCGCGGGCCAGGCCGGGACGAGGCGGAGCAGCCGCGCCAGGGCGGGGATGAACCAGCGGTCACCGTCGCCGTGGATGAGGTGGGGGCGCAGGACGGTTCCGCCCGCGGCGCGGACCGCCTCTTCGGCTCGCAGCCGTGAGGCGCTCGCGGGTGAGGCCGGAGCCGGCTCCAACGCCCGCTCGTCGGGCCCCCGATGCGGTCCGGAACCGTACACGGAGGCCGTGCTGACGTAGATGAAGCGCCGGACTCCGTGTCGCTCCGCGTCGTCGAGCAGAGCCCGTGTGCCCATGTCATTGATGGCGTGGCAGTGCTTCGGGTCCCGTCCCACGTAACTCGCCGCGTGTACGACGGTGTCGATCCCGGAGCAGACGTCGCGCAGCGAGCGCGGGTCCGCCAGGTCGCGTGCCAGATGGCGAGTCCCCCGGTGCTCGGTGAGGTCGTTCGGCCGGCGCGACAGGACGGACACCCTCGGACGGGCGGAGCGGGGTTCCGGTGTCCCGAGCAGTTCGCTCAGTACGGCGCCGCCGACGAAGCCGGTGCCGCCCACCACGAGGACGGTGCCGGCACCCGCGGCCGCGTGTGCCGTGTCGTCCGCCCCGGGTAACGGCCGTATGCCGGACATGCGCGGCTCACCTCCCCGAGCCGTCGTAGACGCTCACCCGGCAGACGGCCGCGACGGATCCGGCCTGATGGAACTCGACGGTGAGGGACTCAAGGCCGGATCTGGCCGTGTCCACGTCGTACTCGGAGGTCGACACAAGGCACGGCGAGTCGAATTCGACGTACTTGCGGAAGGCGGCCTCGCAGCCGACGAGCAGTCCGTCCGGACGTCGCAGTGCGGCCAGCGCGGCCTGCCGGGCCGCTTCCATCAGCACCATGCCCGGCAGATGGTCGACCGGGTGGTCGAAGAGCACGGGGTGGTCCGGATCGGCCCGCAGATCGCGTACGCCGTTCACGGACTCGGCTCCGAGTACCACGTCGAACTCGCAGGTCCTGCCGACGAGTTCAGGGCTGATGCCCTTGCACGGACCGGACGGCGGAACCGCACCCGCGTGCGTGCCGCGCAGCCTGCGATAGACGGCCGGACTGGCGCAGTTCGCGACCGTGCGGCCCGATCCGATGCGCCGTCCGTCGCGGTACCCGACCACGTCGTAGGTGAAGGAGGAGACGACGTTCCTGCGGCGCGCGATGTCATGGAGCGTGACTTCGAGGACCACGTGGGCCGGCCCGCGGCCCAGCCGGGCTCCTTCCTCGGTGATCTCGAACGACATCGTCTCGGTCAGAAAGCTGAAGCCCAGAGGTATCTCCAGGGCCTCGTGGGCGAGAAGGAGCCCGGCCTGACGGATCGTTTCAGCGAACAGCATGGGGTCGTGCCAGCGCCCGGCGACCGCCCCGTAGTAGCTGTGCCCACGCGACCACTGGGCCCCTATGCGGTAGGTGCCCTCCCCGCACCTCCTGACCCCTGTCAGCAGTACCTCCGATATCGCCGCACGATGCACGAGCGTGCGCGGCACGGTCTGTTCGAAGAGTTCGGGCTCGACCGCCTCGACGCGGACAAAATCCGGGCGGTCGGCTTGCAGTAGTGCAGTCATCCCTGGCCTCCTGGTGGGCGCTTCTTCGCGACGACACGGGGGTTGAGCAGGACAAACAGCGGAACCGCAGTCAGCGGGGCCTTGGGCCCGCAACAAGAAGAATACTAGGCGACTGGTATTTTTTAGCAAGTAGGAGGAAGATTGACCGCAGCGCAAGTCGCGGTGATCACCGGAAGGATGGAAGACCACCATCCGCGCCGCGGCGGACAGGAGGCGGCAGTGGCCAGAGCACGGCAAGAACGAGCGGAAGTCACCCGGCAGGCGATCCTCGAAGGCGCGGCGAAGGCCTTCGACGCCGCGGGCTTCGGCAGCACCAGCCTGACGGACATCTCACAGCAGGCCGGCGTGACCAAGGGTGCCCTGTACTTCCACTTCCCGTCCAAGGAAGCCCTGGCCCAGGCGCTGATGACGGATCAGTTCGATGTCGCGGCAGTGCTTGAGGACGCCGAACGGCCGGGTGTGCAGACCGCCATCGACATCACGCACCGGATGGCGCATGACCTGCGCACCAGCGTGCGCGTCCGGGCCGGGATCCGGCTGGTGATCGAGCTCGGCTCGTTCACCGACCCCAACCCGACGGTCTACAACAAGTGGATCGACACCGTCCGGGACTGCCTGGCCCCCGCACAGGGGCGCGGAGACATCAAGCCGGAGGTCAACATCACGAACGCGGCGATCCACATCGTCGGCGCGTTCGCCGGGGTTCAGATCACCTCCCAGGTCCGCACCGGACGCCAGGACCTGCATGAGCGGGTCACCGACCTGTGGACCCTGATCCTGCCCGGGATGGTTCCGGCCCGCAGGGTTCCCCGGTTCGAACCGGCCGGCTCACCGGAACTGCGGGCCTCACTCGGCATTCCCGACACCGACCGGGAAGTCGTCAGCGTCGGCTGACGACGGGTGCCGCACACGGCGACGACGTACGGCGGGCTTGGACCACACCCCTCAAGGGATGGCCCAAGCCCGCCGTCCGTCATGGGCTCCGTAAAATCGCTCCGCAAAGCTGTCACGCCGTAAGCCGTCGTCAGAGTCGCGAGCCGCCACTCGCGTCGATGCACTGTCCGGTGATCCACCTGGACGCGTCGGACGCCAGGAAGGCCACGATGTCGGCGATGTCGGACGGCCGGCCGAGGCGGTCGAAGACCGACCACGCGGCCAGTTCCGCCGCGGCCTCCGCCGTGGCGCGCTTGCGCGCGTTCATATCTGTCTCGACATACCCGGGGCCCACCGCGTTCACGGTGATGCCGCGTCCGCCGAGTTCCTTGGCGAGGGCGAGGGTGAAGGTGTTCAGGGCGCCCTTGGTCATCGAGTACACGACAGACTCGGGATAGGCGATCCTGGTCGCCGCCGACGAGATGTTGATGATGCGGCCGCCGTCGCGCAGATACTTGAGTCCCCGTTGCACGAGGAAGACCAGGGACCTCGTGTTCACGGCGAAGAGCCGGTCGAAGAGTTCGGGGGTGATTTCGTCGATGCGCGCCGATCCGCTGACTCCCGCGTTGTTGACGAGTATGTCGAACTCCGGCCCCTCCCCTTCGCACGCCAGCCCGGTCTGGAACTGGGCGTAGAGGGTCTCGACATCGCCCGGTACCCCCAGCTCGGCACGGAGGTGGAACGCCCGCCCCCGCTCCCGTTCGATCAGCTCGACGGTCTCCCTGGCCGCCTCCTCGTTGGCACCGCAGTGGACCGCGACCAAGGCCCCCTCCTGAGCCAGCTTCCGCGCGATTCCCCGGCCGATCCCGCGACTGGCCCCTGTGACCAGTGCCGTCTTGCCCGTGAGCGTGCCCATGTCTGAACTCCCCCTTCACAGCATGTGGCTACGACATCGAAAGGTGCCTGGTGCTCAGCACTCGGCATGGAACGGTGGGCCACCTACGTGCGGCGCCGTGGTCCTGATGTCCTGCTCCGCGTCCTCGGCCCGCAGAAGCGGAAGCACCAGCTCCCACAGGTTGGCCAGCCACGTCTCGACCTCCGGGTGTGAAACCCTCATCCAGGCGAGGGTCTCGACGCCGGATACGGCCGCTGTCACCAGGGTGCGCGCCGAGACATCCGCCACGGAGCGCCCCAGCTCCCCGTTCTGCCGCGCCCTCTCCAGCAGCTTCTCCACACGATCGAGCCAGAGGGCGTAGAAGTCGAGAGGTCCGGGCCGTTCGTCCACTCGTTCACGGGCGATCCGCACACTCGCCCTGACGAACGGGTTCTCCCGGAGCAGTTTGTTGAGGGCGTGGGTCACATCCACCACGACCTGGAGGTGGACCGGCTCGGTGTCACGGAGATCCTCCACCGTCGTCTCCAGAACGTCCTGACCTCGGGCGAGGACGGCGTCCGCCAGATGATCCTTGCTGGAGAAGTGAAAGAACAGCGCTCCCTTGGTCACCCCGGCGGCACTGCTCACCTCGGCCAGCGACGTCTTGACGAAGCCATGGGCGGCGAACTGCTCGGCGGCCGCCACCACAAGCCGCTCCAGAGTGCGCTCGGAACGCTCCTGCCTCGCCATTGTCGCCCACCTCATCAATAAACATACTGGTCGAATGGTTTTGCATGGGGTCAGGTGAGTCAGGCAGCCCGGACGGCGACCCGCGCCGCCGGAGCGGCCCGCGCCGCCGGAGCGGCCGGCGCCATCGGAGCGGCCGGCACGCCGGGCACCCCGGTCCGCCTCGCCGGAAGCAGATAGGCCGCGTCCGCGAGGTCCGACAGCACCTGGGCGACCCCGAACTCGCGCAACCTGGCCGCCATCCGCCGCAGCTCCCGCCACGAACCCTCACCCGTGCCGCCGACGAAGACCGGACAGCCGACCGAGCCGGCCGCCCGCAGCTCACCGAGGCCGGACAACTGCCGGACCACCGCGTGGGCACCCGAGCCGCACCCGAGGAGCAGCGCCTCGGCATCACCGTGACGGGCGAGCTCCGCCGCACCCTGCTCCAAGGTCACGCCGACGCCGAGATTCACGGCCCTGATCCCCCGGCAGCTCAGCCGCATGGAGACCAGGAAGCTGTCCGCCGGGGACGCGGAGTCCCCGATCACACCGACGACCACCAGCCGCCCGCCGGGGCCGCTCTTGAGATCACTCATCGCCTCTCCCTCCAGCAACTCCGGCACGGGCCACGGCATCCACCGGCGGTCCCTCCTTCACCGTCTCCATGAGAGCTTAAAAACCGGTCGAACGGTATGTCAAGGAAAACCGGTCGAACGGCTTGAAATGAAGACGCCCTGTGGTGCCGCAGGACACCTGGCCGACGGGTACGGCAGGGCGGTGGGGGCGGGCCGCGGGCAGGCAGGGTCCAGGGCCCGGCTCGGGTGCGGAGGTGCGGAAAGGCCGCCCTTCCCCGCTAATCCGTGGCGGGAGGGCGGCCGGGCCGGTCAGTGGGGTGGTGTCAGTGGCTGCCGGCGAGCCGGCCGGCGGGGCGCTCACGCATGTCGGCGCTGGGCTCGTTCAGGCCGATGATGGTGACCTTCTTGCCGCGCTGGGCTCAGGGGTCCTTATGCGCGACGCGCTTGGCGAAGATGACCATCGCGGTGATGCGGCCCACCACCACGCCGGTGGCCTGGTAACGACCTGGGGTGACATAGGGAGCGGGCCAAGGAGCGGCGTCCGGTGCGGTCGATCGCAAGGCGCCGGAAGGTCCTCGATGGGGGTCCCCCCGCTCGAGCGAAGCCGAGAGTGGGGGAGGAGCCACTAGGACATTTCGGCAACGCCGCGAGCGGCCGTGCCGGACGTCGCGACGCCGCTCCCTATTCCACCCCAGGTCGTAAGGGCCCGCGCCGTGGCGGGCTCACGGCTGCCGTCCTCCTGGATGGCAGCGGCGAACACTCGAAGACTCCTACCCTGACGTGAGGGCAGGGTGCGCCTTGCGGCACGACGAAGGGGATCATGGGGCGATGACGGATCAGCGGCAGATGCAGATCGGCGAGGTGGCCGAGCGGACCGGTTTGTCGCTGCGCACCATCCGCCACTACGAGGAAGTCGGCCTCGTCATCCCCTCGGCCCGCAGCAAGGGCGGCTTCCGGCTGTACACGGAGGCCGACGTCGAGCGGCTGATGGTGATCCGGCGCATGAAGCCGCTGGACTTCTCCCTGGAGGAGATGCGCGACCTGCTGGAGATCACCGACCGCCTCGCCGCCACCGACAACCCGCCCGTCGGCGAGGAGCTCGAACGCCTGCGGCAGCGGCTGGACTCCTACCGGAAAGTGGCCGACGCCCGCTGCGAGACCCTCCGTGCCCGGCTGGAGATGGCCGAGGACTTCGCCGCCACTCTGCGCCACCGCCTACGGACGGAGGTCCACTCGGGCACCTGAGCCACCGCGGTCCTGGTACGAGGCGAGACGCGCCCCGTGGCGTCGTTCGGCGGTGGGGTTCCTCGTGCGCTCGCTCGTCCGTTCGGCGCTCGCCAAGGCGGGCGATCACCCATGAGCGAAGCCTCCGATGAATCACTTCGGCGGACTCTCCGGTAGCGTCAGGGGATGAGTCATCCGCACCCAGAGCTGAAAGCCGCCCCGCCGCTGCCCGAAGGAGGGCTGAGGGTCACCGCCCTCGGCGGCCTGGGCGAAATCGGCCGCAATATGACCGTCTTCGAGCACGCGGGCAAGCTGCTGATCGTGGACTGCGGTGTGCTGTTCCCCGAGGAGACCCAGCCGGGCGTGGATGTGATCCTGCCCGACTTCACCTCGATCCGGGACCGCCTGGACGACATCGTGGCCGTCGTCCTCACCCACGGCCACGAAGACCACATCGGCGGCGTGCCCTATCTCCTGCGCGAGCGCTCCGACATCCCCGTCGTCGGCTCCAAACTCACCCTCGCCTTCCTTGAGGCCAAGCTCAAAGAGCACGGGATCAAGCCCCGCCCGGTACGTGTACGGGAGGGCGACCGGCGTGGCTTCGGCCCCTTCGACTGCGAGTTCGTGGCGGTCAACCACTCCATCCCGGACGGCCTCGCGGTCGCGATCCGTACCGGCGCCGGGATGGTGCTGCACACCGGTGACTTCAAGATGGACCAGTTCCCGCTGGACGACCGGATCACCGACCTGCGCGCCTTCGCCCGCCTCGGCGAGGAGGGCGTCGACCTCTTCCTCACCGACTCCACCAACGCCGAGGTCCCCGGCTTCACCACCTCCGAGCGCGAGCTGAACCCCGCGATCGAACAGGTGATGCGCACCGCGCCCCGCCGGGTCATCGTCTCCAGCTTCGCCAGCCACGTGCACCGCATCCAGCAGGTCCTGGACGCCGCCCACCAGCACGGCCGCAAGGTGGCCTTCGTGGGCCGCTCGATGGTCCGCAACATGGGCATCGCCCGCGACCTGGGCTATCTCAAGATCCCGTCCGGCCTGGTCGTGAACGTCAAGGAACTGGAGAAGCTGGCCGACCACCGGATCACCCTGGTGTGCACGGGCTCCCAGGGCGAGCCGATGGCGGCCCTGTCCCGGATGGCCAACCGCGACCACCAGATCCGTATCGGCAAGGGCGACACCGTCCTGCTCGCCAGCTCCCTCATCCCCGGCAACGAGAACGCCATCTACCGGGTGATCAACGGGCTGACCCGGTGGGGCGCGAACGTCGTCCACAAGGGCAACGCCAAGGTGCACGTCTCCGGGCACGCCAGCGCCGGTGAACTCGTGTACTGCTACAACATCGTCAAGCCCCGCAACGTCATGCCCGTGCACGGCGAGTTCCGCCACCTGCGGGCCAACGCCGACCTCGCCATCCGTACCGGCGTCGACCCCGACCGGGTCGTCATCGCCGAGGACGGTGTCGTCGTCGACCTCGTCGACGGCCGCGCCGCGATCGTCGGCAAGGTGCCCGCGGGCAACGTCTACGTGGACGGCATGGAAGTCGGCGGTGCCACGGAGGCGTCCCTCAAGGACCGCGTCACCCTCGCCGAGGAAGGCGTCGTCACGGTCGTGGCCATCGTCGACGCCGACACCGGGGCGCTGGCCGAGGCCCCCGACTTCCTGGCCCGCGGGTTCGTCCACGACGACACCACCTTCGAGCCCGTCATCCCCGTCATCGAGAAGACCCTCGCCGCCGCGGCCGAGGAGGGCGTCGGCGACGCCCACCAGCTCGAACAGCTCATCGCCCGCGCCGTGGCGAACTGGGCCTTCCGCACCCATCGCCGCAAGCCCCTCATCATCCCCGTCATCATCGACGCCTGAAGACGCCCGACGATGCCTGAGGACGCCAGAAAGGTGAAAGGGTGAACGGATGAGCGCGCGTTTCGAGGAGATCGACTGGCGACCGACGCCGATGGGCGAGATCAGTCTGCGGCGGCGCCGGAACCCGGTGACGGGCGACGACGTGTACGAGGTCAAACTCGGCGACGAGTACCTGATGTCCAGCCTCTTCACCACCGGCGAGATCGCGCTCACGGAACTCGGACTGGCGAAGCTGCCGGACACCGGACCGGCCGGACTGGACGTCGCCGTCGGCGGACTCGGGCTCGGGTACACCGCCCAGGCCGCGCTGGACGACCCCCGGGTGCGCTCGCTGACCGTGATCGACGCGCTCCCCGAAGTCATCGACTGGCATCAGCGGCACCTGGTGCCCCTCGGGGCCCGGCTCACCTCGGACGACCGCTGCCGCCTGGTCCACGGCGACTTCTTCGCGCTGGCCGCCGACCCCCGCGGTCTGGACCCGCGGGAGCCGGGCCGCCGCTTCCACGCCATCCTGCTGGACATCGACCACTCACCGCGCCATGTGCTCCACCCACGCCACGCGGCCCTCTACCAGCCCGCCGGCCTCCGCGCCCTCGCCCAACACCTCCACCCCGGCGGGGTGTTCGCCCTGTGGTCCAACGACCCGCCAGACGAGCGGTTCACCTCCGTACTCACAGAGGTCTTCGCACAGTCGGCGGCCCATGTCGTCGACTTCGACAACCCCCTGCAGGGCGGCACGTCGTCCAACACCGTCTACGTAGCCAGTACATGAACCGGGCACGCCGCTCTGAGGTGTGCGGCTCCGCCGCCGCCTCCGTACACCTCAGAGCGGTCCACGAGCAGTCCACGAGCAGTCCGTAAGCGCTACGCGGCCCGGAGTGGCTCGCCGCAGAGCCTGCCGTGTCCGGTCGCGCCCGCGTCGCCCGGCGGCATCCCGGCGGCGGCCGAGCGCAGGCCGCACCACAGCAGCCCGCCGATGACCACTCCCGCCGCCGGCCCGCCGGCACCCACGGTGCCCCAGACCGCGAGAGCGCGCGTCCGTTCCCGGTCGGCCGGGAACGTCGTGTTGACCAGTCCCCCGAAGGGGCCCCGAGGGAACTCCTCTGAGTCGTCGTGTCCGGCATGCAGAGTGGTCTTGCGATCGCGAGGGCACCGGGTGCGGCAGGACAGAGGCCTCGGACCGGAACGTACGCAGGTCAGCGCACCCACAGTGCGCCCGACATCGCTCGGACTCCCCTCAAAAAATCAAACCGAACGATCGCCATTTTTGCCGACCCGACGGCTTCTTCTGTGTCTGTTCTTCGCCGGTGTGAGGGCATGGGCGACTGGGAAGTTATGTCTTTTGCGAGAAGGATTGGTGTCCTGTGGGGGGAAACCTTGAATGTCTGCGTGATCGGTGCGGGTCTATCAGGGCTGGCGGCCATGCGCGCGCTCGCGGCCAGAGGCATCGACTTCGTCTGTCTGGAGAGGGCGGCGGATGTCGGAGGGATCTGGCGTCAGCCGGAAGCCGGGGAGCGAGGTCCGGGCTACCTGTCGCTGCACCTGAACACCGCCAAGCAACTCACCGGTTACACGGGCTTCCCGATGCCGGACTCGTTCCCTCTCTACCCCCGGCACAGCGACGTCGCCGCGTATCTGCGTTCCTTCGCCGAGTGGGCCGACGTGCTGCGCCACGTCGAGTTGCGCACCGAAGTGGTGTCGGTGCGTCAGGATTCCGACGGGGCATGGACGGTCGTCAGCCGGCGCGCGGGCGGGGCTACGACGTCGCGGCGTTTCGAGCAGGTGATCGTGGCCTCGGGCCATCACACGGAGCCGGCGCTGCCGAACCCGCTGCCGCCGGGTTCCCAGTCGTTCGACGGAACGATCCTGCACTCTCTCGACTATCGGGACGGCAGTGACTTCGACGGGCAACGCGTCATCGTCGTAGGACTCGGCGCTTCGGCGGTGGACATCGCCGCGGACCTCTCCCGGCACGCCGCACGGACCGTGCTCTCGGTGCGCCGGGGGCTCCACATCGTGCCCAAGCAGCTCTTCGGCATGTCGCTCGACGAGATAGCCAACGCGCCGTGGTGGACCCGGATGTCCCTGTCCAAGCAGCGCCGTTTCGTCGAGAAGGTGCTGTTCGTCGCCCGGGGCAGGCTCACCGACTACGGCCTTCCCGAGCCCGACCACCCCATCTTCGCCTCGGCGGTGACCATTTCGGACGAGATCCTCAGCCGCATACGTCACGGCGCGCTGACTCCGAGACCGGCGATCGACTCCATCGACGGCAGCCGTGTTCTCTTCACCGACCAGAGTTCCGAGGAAGCCGACGCGATCGTCTACTGCACCGGGTTCCGCATGAACTTCCCGTTCCTTCCCGCCGGTTGGCCGGCAGGGCCACGGGGATCGGTCGAGCTGTACAAACGGGTCGTCGCGCCCGATCGGCCCGGCCTGTACTTCATCGGCCTGGTCCGTCCCCTGGGCGCGATCACGCGCCTCGTGGAGGCTCAGGCGCACTGGGTCGCGCGGATCGTCGACGGCGAGGCCGGCCTGCCCTCCTCGGAGATCATGCGCAAGGAGATCAGCGACTATCTGAGCGGCATCGCCGACCGGTACGGGGAGTCGGAGGGCTCCTCCATCCAGGTCGACGTCGTTCCCTACCTTCAGGAACTGCGCGTCGAAGAGGGCCGCCGCGACGCCGCGTAGACGAGACGATCGGGCGAAGCTCTTGACGGACGGACGGGCCGGTCCTGGCCGACACCCCGTCCAGCAGGAGCTTCGCCGGTCGGCGTGGTGCCTCAGTGCACTGTTTCGCCCTGATGGGGCAGTTGGGCGAGCGGTGGCCTCACCGTGTACGCCTCCGAGGAGATGTACGCCGTCACCCGCGGTGGCCGCCCCCGCTGATGGGCGAGCGCCAGATAGGCGATGAGTCCCACGCCGTCCTGCGGCTGCCGTGAGGTGACGGCGGCCAGTGACTGAAGGAGTGGGGCGGTGTCCATGCCATGGCGGCGGAGTACGGTCACCGCTCGCGCGAGAGCCTCCCCGTCGTGGCGGACGTAGTCCCTGACCGGGATGTGGAGGGTGAAGCCGCTCGGCAGTCCGGTCGCCGTCTCGGTGAAGGCGTGGCAGGTCAGGGCGGACCGGCCGCCGAGCCGCGCGTCCGGCCCACCACCACCGTCCCCAAGGCCATCGGCACCGGCCCCAAGGCCGTCGACAGCGGTCCCAAGGTCATCGGTACCGGCCCCGAGGCCGTCGCCAGCGGCCCCAAAGCCGTAACCAGCGGCCCCGAAGCCGTTGCCAGTGGCTCCGAAGCCGTTGCCAGTGGCCTCGATGCCATGGGCATGGCCGTCGAACCCGGCCGCCGTACGGAAGAACCCCTGGATCTGGGCCGGTCCGGGTCCACGGTTCATACGGGACAGGTCGCCCGCCTCCTCCGCCGACAGGTCGTCGTGCCTGAGGTAGACCTTCACCCGGGGTGCGTCCCAGTCGCCCAGGTCCAGGGCGAAGAACGGGTAACCGTCCGCCCGGGGCAGCGCCGCGAACGCCTTCTCGTGGCCGAGCCGGCGTAACGCCTCCCGCACCGTCCAGGCGGAACGTTCCACCCCGGCCGCCGCGGGGTTCAGATACACCTTGGCCTTGGGGACGCCGCCGGGGCACAGCTCCAGCGCGCACCACAGTGCGAAGGGGCCCTCGGCGGAGGGAGGGAAGAACAGGTCCTCCAACTCGTCGAGCTGGCCGGCGGCGAAGTTCCAGCGCCGCGCCATCTCGCGGATGAAGCGCAGCCCCGTGCGGCCGTTCCGCCTCAGATCGCGGGCGCCGCACCCCGGTTCCAGCAGGACGCGCAGTGTCGGGGCCGCATCCGGCAGGAAGGCGAGCGAGAACTCGACCGGTGTGTGGTCGTCCGACAGAAAGCTGTGGGAGGGCGGCGGCCGGTCCAGCGGCCGTTCGGCCACGGGACCCAGTGACTCGATCATTAGACGCGCGTAGGTCTCCGCGTCGGCCGGGTCCAGCCCCGCGACGTCGCACAGCCGTACCAGTTGCCCCGCCGCGAACCCGCCGAGTGCCGGTGCTCCCGGCTCGGCCCGTCTGACGCCTCGGGAGCCGGTCACCGGACGGCCCGCCGTATGCCGGGGCGGGCAAGAAGATACCCGCCTGCGGGGGCGGGTACCTTGCTTTGCTGCCTGTGAAGTTGGGTTGCTCTGACTTCTCCGAGCTGAATGAAAGCGGCGCTGATGGATATGTGGAACACGACACATCCTTAGCCTCATAACTGACAAGATGCCGCGTTGCTCACTACCCGTTCGGTTGAAGCTTCATGCAGTCGTGGAGAGTTGGTGAGTGTTGTGTGCATCACCTCGTCAACCAGGACAGGAACTGACTCCACACCCCACCGCGCTCCGGCCTGCGCCCCGCGTCGGCATGCTCGTCGCGCGTGGGCGCCTCCGCGGAGGACGACGAGCCCGGCCGCCGTACCGGCTGAACCGGGGTGAATCGGGCAGGAAGCGTGGCCAGCGCCCGGTGGAAGGGCCCGGGACGCCAGGTCAGGCTGTCCTCGGGGACGGCGAGTTCGACATCGGGAAGCCGGTTGAGCAGGTTCTCGATGGCGGTGACGGTGATGTTCCGGGCGGGCTCCTTGCCCGGGCAGGCGTGCGGACCCGCGCTCCACGACAGGTGGGCCCGGTTGCTCCTCGTCCGGCGCAGTTCCGAGAGCGTCGGACCGGTGTTGGCGGCGACGAAACTGACCATGACCAGATCGCCCGCCGTGAGCTTCTGCCCGGCGAACTCCATGTCGGACGCCGGATAGTGCGGCGCGAAGTTCGCCACGGGCGGGTTCTCCCACAGCGTGTCATCGACGGCCTCGTCGATCAGACCGCCCTGGGCGTACCGGTCGTGGATGAGCAGGCGATGGAGGGTGTTGCTGATGAGGTTCCGCAGCGGTTCGACTCCCGAGCCCAGGAGCAGCGCGAGCTGGTGGACCATCTCCTCGTCGCTCAGCCGTGCCTCGTGCCGCATCAGCCATGAGGTGACGTCGTCGCCGGGCCTGGACCGCTTGAGCGCCACGAGTTCACCCACGGCCTGGTAGAGCACTTCGGCCGACTTCTCGGCGTTGACACCGTCGAACATACCGGAGATTCCGAACAGCACCCGGTCGCCGATGTCCGCGGGGCAGCCGAAGAGCTCGTTGAACACGAACAGCGGCAACTGCTTGGCGTAGTCGCCGAGCAGGTCGGCCGAGCCGCGGGTACTGAACTGGCCGATGAGGTAGTCGGAAATTCGCTCGGTGCTCTGGCTCAGCCGCCGGGGGTCGATCCTGGCCAGACTGTCGGTGACCGCCTGACGCAACCTCAGATGTTCGTTGCCGTCGCTGAACATGCAGTTGGGCCGGTACGCCAGCAGGGGGACGACCGGGCTGTCCGGGCTGACCTTGCCTTCGTTGAGGTCCCGCCAGCGGCGCGCGTCCTTGCGGAACGCGCTGGAGTCCTGCAGGAGTTGCAGCGCCGCCGCGTAGTCCGTGACGAGGGTCGCCTCCACTCCGGGAGCGAGTTCGACGGGCGCGGCCGGTCCGAAGTGGCGCAGGTACGCGTAGTACGCCTGCGGATCGGCCGCGAACTCCGGCCCGTACAGCGGCACCCGGCCGCCGGGGGTGTGGGCCGGGCACCCGGGCGGGGGCACGGGGGCGGTGGATTGAACGTCCATGCTTGCTCCTAGTGGGCACGGTTCAGCAGATGGCGGACGAGTGTGATCAGCGCGTCGGCCGACGACTTCTCGTCGCGTGCGTCGCAGATGACGACGGGGGTGTCGTCGAGCAGATCCAGCGCCTCGCGCAGTGCCCTTTCCTCACGGCGGGGCACGCCGTCGAAGTGGTTGACGGCGATGGCGTAGTCGAGTCCGTACTGCTCGATCAGATCGATCACGGCGAAGGAGTCAGCCAGCCGCTCGGGGTCCACCAGGACCAGAGCCCCGAGAGCGCCCCGCGCCATGTCTTCCCACATCTGTACGAAACGCTGCTGGCCGGGCGTTCCGAACAGATACAGCACGATCCGCTCGCTGATGGTCAGACGGCCGAAGTCCATGGCCACCGTCGTGGTGGTCTTGCCCTCGACCCCCTTGAGGTCGTCGACGGACTCCCCGGCCCGCGTCATCGTCTCCTCGGTGGTCAGCGGAACGATCTCGGAGATCGACCCGATGAAGGTGGTCTTGCCCACCGCGAAATGTCCGACGACGAGAATCTTCACAGGAGTCTGCGTCGCTCCGTCAGGGACGTAGGCCCGCTCATCCAAACTTTGCCCGGAGCCCATTCAGCACCTCCTCCAGGATCTCTCTGTCGGCGAGCGCGGCGCGCGCCACCGGCGGACGGGTGAGGAGATGGCCGCCTTCGGCGAGGGCGGAGAGAAGGATCTTCACCACGCCCAGCGGCAGCCGGGTGTGCCCCGCGATCTCGGCGACCGTGAGGTAGCCGGCGGAGCAGATGTCCAGCAGGTTCTGCTCCTCGGGAGAGAGGCGGGCCGGACGCCGGTGATCGTCGGCCGCCGCCGTGACCAGGGTGATCAGGGACAGCTGCTCCTCGTCGGGCAGGCCGCGCCCCTTGGTGATGACATACGGCCGTACCAGTTCCGGAGCCTCGGGCTCCCACTCGCCGGACCCGGTCATGAGCGTGTGCCGAGGTTCTCGCGGGGCGGCGTCGTGAACGCCTTGCCCAGCTGGCCGACGAGCTGCTGCATACGGAAGGTGATGTCCGCCATGTCGACGTCGGGGGAGGCCGAGACGCCGAGGTAGGCGCCTTCTCCGGCGGATATCAGGAAGACCCAGCCGCCGTCGAACTCGACCAGCGTCTGTCGCCACCGCTGATGGGGGTCCTCACAGAAGAACCCGAGCGAGCGGCTGAGCGACTGCACACCGCTCATCGCGGCGGCCACTTTGTCCGCGTCGTCCTTGCCGAACTCCTTCGTGCGAGCCATCAACAGACCGTCGGCGGATATCAGGACCGCGTGCAGGGCCCCGGGAATCTCCAAGGCGCTGTCGAGCATCCATGACAGATCGTCGTTCACGAGACCTCATGCCCTTCGCTGCTTGCACCACGTCTGCCGCGCGTCCGGTCCGCGGTGTCCGGAGTCGTGGTGTCCGAAGTCGTGGCTCGACCGGACTGCGTGCCTCGCTGGAAGGCACCCATGATCGCTGCCGTCTCCGCGTCGGAGCGTGCCGGAGCGCGGGAAGCCGGTGCGCTGCCGGGCACGATGGCCATCGGCCGCTTGCGGCGTCGCCTCGGCAGACCGTCGGCGGTCGACGACGCGGCCACCGCGGGATCGGGTCCGCTCCGGCTCGACGCGGAGACGGCGGGAACACCGGGACCTGCGGCAACGGCGGGGACGGCCGGCGTCGGCGCCTTCCGCTCCGGCATGCCGGTGAGCAGCTCGTGCGGCAGGAGGACGACCGCCCGGACGCCTCCGTAGGGGGACGAGGAATCCACGGACACCTCGAAGCCGAAGCGCTCGCAGAGCACGCCGATCACCGCGAAACCGAACTGCGGCGGGTTGCCGAGCCCCGAGACGCCCGAGACCCGCTCACTCGACAGGAGTGCCGAGGCCTTGCTCCGCTCCTCGTCGTTCATGCCGACACCGGCATCGTCGACGACGATGCAAATACCCTTGGGCACGGTACGAATATTGATTTCGACAACGGTGTCCGGGCTGGAATAGCTGGTGGCATTGTCGAGCAGTTCCGCGAGCGCCAGCGACACGGGCTCGACGGCCCGGCTGGTCACACCGAAATCGACCTGCGAAAGAATATCCACCCGCCGGAAGTGGCGAATCCTGCCCTGCGCGCTGCGCACCACGTCGTATACCGAGGCGATCTCGCGCTGCCGCCCCAGCCAGCCGTCGCACAGCACGGCAATGGACTGGGCGCGTCGGCCGAACTGTGAGTTGGTGTGGTCGATCTCCAGGAGATCCTGGAGGATGGCCGACTCGCCGTACTTGTTCTGCAGCCCGGAGATGATCAGCTGCTGCTCTGCGGCAAGGCCCTGAAGTGTCCGCATCGCGGACTTGAGGACCGTTTTCGTTGCTTCCTGGGCCTGCTCCTGGGCGGCCTCGACGGATTGTGAGTAATGATTCTCCAGCTCGGAGTAGTGGGATCTGAGCCCTTCGATTTCCTGCCGCAAATTTCGCGCCGCCCTGCGCTGGTGAACAATGGCGGCGAATGCGACAAGGATGATGGCAAGGAAAGCCCAGAGTAGGGGGTTCTGTATGTAATGCGTCATAAGACTCTCTTCAGGCGCTGACGGCCAGCTGCTGAATTTCCGTCAATGCGGGTGGACCGGCGGACCGCCCGCACCGGGGTTACCGCCCGGACTGTCCCCGTGGCCGGAGATGTCGTATTGCACCCATCTGCCCGCTCCGCAAGTGCGGCGATCGTATCACCGTACGAACATGTGACAGGACGTCAATAAGAGTAATTTTGGTGGGCGTTGGCACTCTGCGGGCCCCACTTCTTCAGAACCCGGCAACGTTCGCCCGGACTGTCTATTTGTCGATGCCGGAGTCGGGCGGCCCGCGCGAGGCTGCGTCGGCCGGGCACCGGAGTATCGTCGAATTGAACGTCCGACGGTGGGCGCGAGGCGGGTCGCCGGTGCCCGGGTCCGCCGCCGTCCGGCGAGAAGAGCGAGCAGAGCAGAGCAGAGCAGGAAGAGCAACCACGTGCGGGGTCCCGGCGCTCAGGACGTTCCCTCCCCGGCGCAGTACACGGAGCACCCAGCAGGATCGGCGGCCCGGTCC
The DNA here is from genome assembly GCF_053591955.1 of Streptomyces sp. NPDC002845. Taxonomy (NCBI): domain Bacteria; kingdom Bacillati; phylum Actinomycetota; class Actinomycetes; order Kitasatosporales; family Streptomycetaceae; genus Streptomyces; species Streptomyces sp. NPDC002845. The sequence continues at coordinate 17,179 of NZ_JBSFUU010000101.1, forward strand.
CGGGCGGTGCCCGGCCGGACGGGCCTGGTCACGGCGCTGCCCGGTCCGGGCGCGGAGTGGGCCGAGCCGTTGAGGGCTCGTTTGAGGGCTCGTTGAGGGCTCCTTGTCCGGGGAAGGAAGTGGTCCCGGTGCAGGACATCTGGGGTGACCGAGACGTCGTGGCGCAGGGCCGCGCGCGGGTCCTGGCCGGGGAGCGGGCCGTGACGAGTCTGCGGCCCCCGGTGCTGCGCTCCTGGCGGCGCTGCCAGTCCCTGGGACTCGCGCCGGACGTGATCGCACCGCCGTACCAGTCGGATCTCCACCTCGACGGCCGCCTCTTCCGGGCCGCCGCGCCCGTGCTCGAACAGCTGGAGTCCGAGGTGGCGGGCACCCGCGTGGCCCTGGTTCTCGCCGACCGGCACGGGGTGATCCTGCACTGCGGGGCCGGGGAGAAGGCGCTCTACAAGCACCTTGAGGCGGTTCGGCTCGCACCGGGCTTCAACTACTCCGAGCAGTACGTCGGCACGCACGGCATCGGCACGACACTCGAAGAGCGACGGGACTTCCACGCCTTCGGCGCCGAGCACTTCGCCGACTGCCTGCAGCCGTTCGCATCGGCGGGCGCCACCGTACGGGACCCCCTCAGCGGACGTCTCGAAGGCGTGGTCGGCCTGACCGCCTGGTGCTCGGACGCGGACACGGCCATGGCGGCGAGGATCCGGGAGGTGGCCGAGACCGTCGAACAGCGACTGCTGGAGCAGCGTACGGGCCGGGAGCGCGCCCTGTTCGAGGAGGTCATGCGGGTCGAGCACGGCGGGCGGGGTGCGATGGTGGACGCGGAACCGAGCCTGGCCCTCCCGGACGACACCGTTCTCACCGACAGCGACCGGCTCGTGCTGTGGGAGAAGGCCACCGAGCTGATCTCCGCGGCGCGCAGCACCGTCGTACAGGTGCCGTTGTCCGGAGGCCGGCTGGCGACGCTCGCGTGCCGGTCGGTGGCGGGGTCCACCGGTGAGGACGGTGTGGCCGTCACGGTCAGCCTCCCCAGGGACGCACCGCCGCATCAGGTCGTGACCGCGGCTTCCGGTCTGCGGCAGCACACCGCCGACGCCCCGCCGGGCGGGGCGAGGGAGCCGCGACAGGGCCACGAGAACAGCACCGCCGAGACGGCCGGGACCATCGGAGCGGCCGGGGCGGCCGGGACCATCGGGGCAGCCCAGGCGGCCGGGACCGTCGGCGCGGTCGGGACCAGCGAGACTTCCGGGCCCGCCCGGACCCGGGCGCCGGATGCTCCCGCCGAGCGGCTGCTGTCGGTCGGGCACCGGGAGATGGGGCAGCTCGCGATGGCCGCCCGGGAGCGTCTGGAGCTCCTGTACGACGCGGGGGTACGGATCGGCACCACTCTGGACGTCACGCGCACCGCGCAGGAGCTGGCCGAGATGGTCGTCCCACGGTTCGCCGACATCGTCACCGTAGACCTGCTGGAACCCGTACTGCACGGGGACGAACCACTCACCCCGGACGTCCCCCTGCTACGGGCCGCGATGGGCACCCGGCACGCCGACCCGCCGTTCGTGCCGGTGGGCCGCCGGGTCAGCTTCGCCTCCGCGTCGCCGCAGGCCCAGTGCTTCGCGGGCGGGGAGGCCGTACTCGAACCGGACCTGAGCGCCGTACCCGAGTGGCAGGCCCAGGACGCCGACCGCGTCCAGGAGATCCTGCGGTACGGCATCCGCTCCCTCATCTCCGTCTCGGTGTGCACCCGCGGAACGGTGCTCGGCCTGGTCAGCTTCTACCGCACCCAGGAGTCCGAGCCCTTCGAGGAGGACGACCTGCACCTGGCGGAGGAGCTCATCGCCCGGGTCGCCATGGCCATAGACAACGCCCGGCGCTTCACCCGCGAGCAGACCATCGCCCTCACCCTGCAGCGCAGCCTCCTGCCGGGTCTCCTCCCGGAGCAGACCGCGGTCGACGTCGCCCATCGCTATCTGCCCGCCCAGGCCGGCGTGGGCGGGGTCGGCGGCGACTGGTTCGACATCATCCCGCTGTCGGGCACACGTGTGGCCCTGGTCGTCGGCGACGTCGTCGGCCACGGACTGCACGCCGCCGTCACCATGGGCCGCCTGCGTACCGCGGTGCACAACTTCGCCACCCTGGATCTGCCTCCCGACGAACTCCTGGGGCGCCTCGACGACCTGGTCATCGCCCTGGACCAGGAGGAGGCCGGCCGACCCGGCGGAGGCGACATCATCGGTGCCACCTGCCTGTACGCCATCTACGACCCGGTCTCCGAACGCTGCGCGGTGGCGCGCGCGGGACACCCCCCGCCCGTGGTGGTCCGTCCCGACGGCTCCGTGCACATCCCGGACCTCCCGGTCGGCCCTCCCCTGGGCCTCGGCGGCCTGCCCTTCGAAACTGCCGAACTGCCGCTGCCCGAAGGCAGCCAGCTCGTCCTCTACACCGACGGCCTCATCGAGGACCCCGACTGGGACGTCGACTACGCCCTCGAACAGCTCCAGCTCGCCCTGGCCCATCCGGACCGGCCCCCCGAGCAGACCTGCGACGCCATCCTGGAAGCCCTGTCCGGCCCCCGCGTCACCGACGACGTGACCCTGCTGGTCGCCCGTACCCGGGCCCTGAAGGCCGAGCACACCGCGAGCTGGGAGGTTCCCTCCGACCCGGCCGCGGTCTCCGGCGTACGCTCGGCCGCCGAGCGGAAGCTGACCGAATGGGGGCTGGACGCCTGCACGTTCACCACGGAACTCCTGCTCAGTGAGCTGGTCACCAACGCCATCCGGCACGCCAGCGGCCCCATTCATGTACGCCTGCTCCGCGACCGTGCCCTGATCTGCGAGGTCTCCGACGCCAGCAGCACTTCCCCGCACCTGCGCAACGCCACCGCGACCGACGAGGGCGGACGCGGTCTGTTCCTCGTGGCCCAGCTCGCTCAGCGCTGGGGTACCCGCTACACCCCCCGCGGCAAGGTCATCTGGACCGAGCAGCCCCTGTCCCCCGCCCCCTCGCTCGAACTGTCCTCCTGGTGATCCTTCCGCTCCACCCGGTGCACGGCAGAGGGCCCGACGAAGGAAGAGGTGATCACATGCAGGCCGACGAACGCCAGCGAGAGATCGTCGCTCTGGCGCGCCGGGACGGGCACGTGGACGTGGAGAAGCTGGCCAGGCTGTTCTCGGAGACCCGGGAGACGATCTGGCAGGACCTGGCCCTGCTGGAACGCCAGGGCGCGCTGCGGCGGGTGCACGGTGGAGCCATCCCGCTCAGGCGGCTCGGCTTCGAGCCGGACCTGCCCACGCGTGGCGGGTTCATGGAGGCGGAGAAGAAGAGGATCGCCGAGGCCGCGTTGGAAGAGGTGCCCGACGAGGGGGTGATCCTGCTCGACGCCGGGTCGACCACCTCCCGCCTGGCGGAACTGCTGCCCCTCGAACGCGAGCTGACGGTGATCACCAACAGCCTGCCGATCGCCCAGCTGCTCGTGGAGCAGCGGCATCTCACGGTCATCACCCTGGGCGGGCGGGTGCGGTCGCGCACCCTGGCGGAAGTCGACGTGATCGCCATCCGCACCCTCAGTACGTTCCTCATCGACGTGTCCTTCCTCGCGACCAACGGAGTCTCCGTCGAACACGGTCTGACCACCCCGGACCTGGCCGAGGCCGAGGTCAAGCGGACGATGTGCCAGCGCGCCCGGCGCCGGGTGCTGCTCACCGACAGCAGCAAGATCGGCAACGACACGTTCTGCCGCTTCGCCGACCTCCGCGACTTCGACCTCGTGGTCACCGACACGGGGATGGAGGAAGAGATCGCCGCGGATTTCGCAGCGGTGGGGCCGCGGGTGGTACGTGTGTGAAAATGTGACCCACGCCACTGCCACGTAATGAGGCATCGGGTTCCATGTGATCCATAAGCCTGGCATGCTCATGACCGGTTACTGAGGGGTACGCGCCGCACACGCATTCTCTCGTGGACGGCCCTGCCCGCGTGTTCTTCGCGTGGCGACCCCTGGCTGACCTGCTGTCACTTCCTGTGGCGTACCCCCATATCCCGCCCTCCGAGGATCACGCGTGCACAAGTTCAAGAGACATGCCTTACTGCCGCTGTCGGCGGTCACCGTCGCGGCACTGCTCGCCACCGGCTGCTCCAGCGGCTCACCGGCCGCCGTCGAACCGGCGTCCGCGACGAGTTCAGCGGCGCCCGAGCGCCCCCAGGCCGAGCCCGCCGGCGAGCGCCTCGCCGTCGTACCGGCTCCGTCCGGGTCGGCGACACCCACCGCCGTCGCCGAGCCGGGTGCGGGTTCGGGTGAGCGGGGCAGGGCGAAGGAGTCCGCGGTCAAGGTCGCATCGTACGACCGGAAGAGCGGACGGGCCGTCATTTCGGCGGCGGTCGGAGGGGCTGGGCGGTCCGGGGCGTCTGCGCCGTCCGGTGAGTCCCGCGAATCCGGTGAGTCCGGCTCGGTTGAAGGCTCCGCCGACCCGTCGAAGACCCCGGCTCCCGCCCCGTCCGAGGAGTCCTCGGACCAGGCCGCACCTGACGCCCCCGTAGCCGTCGGCGACGTCATCGCCAGTGCTCCCGTCCCCGGTGCCCCCGACGGAGTGCTGGCCGAGGTCACCGAGATCGTCGGTGAGGCGGAGGACGGCGGTACGGAGGTACGGACGGAACCGGCCCAGCTCAACTCGGTGCTCGGGGAGAGCAAGGCCGAGGGGACCGTCCCCATCGACCCGGCAGCCGTCGAGGTCGAGCCGTTGCTCCAGGGTGTCAAGGTGTCCTGGGCGAAGACCGGGGGCCTCACCTTCGGCTCCCAGGGCGCCAAGTTGCCGCTGGGCAGCCTGCGAATCGACGTCGGCGCCGCCATCGCCACCGCCGAGGGTGCCCCCGCCTCGGCCTCCGCGTCGGTCAAGGGCTTTGTGCAGCTCGCGCCCGAGGTCGCCTTCTTCTACGACGGTTCCGGCGACGACACCGGGTCCTCACCCGGCGGTGCGTTCCTGGGGCTGTCCGGTGACTGGGCCTCGCAGTGGTCGCTGAAGGGCCGCGCGGCCGGGTCCACCAACGGCAAGCCCGTGCGCATCCCGTTCGCCGAGCTGCACACCAACCCGGTGATCCAGGTCGGCCCGGTCCCGATCGTCGTCAACCTCGACCTCGTCTGCTACTTCCAGGTGGACGCCGACGGCAGCGTCACCGTCGACGTCGAGCAGGACCTCAAGGGCGACTTCCGCGTCGGCGGCACCTTCAGCTGGGCCAAGGGATGGACCCCGGTCAACGAGTCCCGGATGACCGGCGACCCCCTGAAGGTCTCCGTCGCCGCCGTCGGCGACGTCAAGGCCGCGCTCGGCGCCGAGGCCTCCATCGGTCTCTACGGCACCGTCGGCGTCACCGCCGACCTCGCCCCCTACCTCCGCGCCCACGTCGATGCCGCCGCCGAGGGCTCCGCCGACGGCACCGGCTCGGCCATCGGAGCCTGGGCCCTCTACGGCGGCATCGACCTCTCCGGCGCCCTCCGGCTCCAACTGACCATCTTCGGCACGCCGATCTTCCAGACGAAGATTCCCCTCGGAACTCTGCACCGCGAATGGCTGCTCACCGAGGGCAAGGGGGTGGCGCGTCAGCCGTAGGCCTCCGGCGGGCCGGGCCGACATCCACTCGGTGTGGTGACCCGGCCCACCCCCTCAAAGGGCCCGGGGCTCACGACCTGGGGTGCAACAGGGAGCAGCGTCGCGACTCCCTGTTGCACCCCAGGTCGTCAGGCCACCGGCCTCGTGCTCCGCCGGACGATGAGCTCCACGGGCACCACCACCGGCTCAGCCCCCGGCCCGGCCGCGTCATCGCCGTCGAGGCCATCGGGACCATCGAGACCGTCGAGCCGGCCCAGCAACAGCCGTAGCGAACGCGTGCCGATCTCCGAGAAGTCCGTCCGTACGGTGGTGAGCGGCGGCAGCAGGTGCGCGGCCTCCGGGATGTCGTCGTAGCCGACCACGCTGACGTCCTCGGGGACGCGGCGCCCGGCCTCGTGGAAGGCGCGCAGTGCGCCGAGGGCCATCTGGTCGTTGGAGGCGAACACCGCGGTGACGTCCGGGCGTTCGGCGAGGCGGCGGCCCAGTGCGTACCCGGAGTCGGCGCCCCAGTCCCCGACGAGGGGCTCGGGAATCCGTACCCCCGCCGCGGCGAGCGTCTCCCGCCAGCTCGCCGCGCGCTGGTCGGCGGAGGTCCAGCCGGTCGGCCCCGCGATGTGCCAGACGGCGGAGTGGCCGAGGCCCAGGAGGTGTTCGGTGGCCAGGCGGGCGCCGGCCCGGAAGTCCGAGGTGACCACGGGAGTGCCGTCGCCGAGGCCGTTGTCCAGCATGACCAGGGGGGTGTCGAGCCGGGCCTCCGCCAGGGCCATGGCGACCCCGCGCTGCGGGGCGATGGCGATCACGCCGTCCGCGCCCTCGGCCGACAGGCGGTCCATCGCCCGTACGACCGTGTCCCGGTCGGCGGTGTCGAGGGCGATCGAGCTCACCAGGTAACCGGCCTCCTGGGCCGCGGTGTTGATCGCGGTCAGGGTCGAGGCGGGCCCGTAGCGCGCTGCGTCGAACGAGATCACGCCGAGCATGCGGGTCCTGCCGCTGGCCAGTGAGCGAGCGCTGCGGCTCGGGCGGTACCCTAGCGTCCGCATCGCCTCCCGCACCGCCTCCCGGGTCTCCGCCCGAACCGCCGGGTTCTCGTTGAGCACCCGCGACACGGTCTGCTTGGACACACCGGCCAGCTGCGCCACGTCGTCCATCACCGGACGTGAGCCCGCGAAGTTGCGTCGGCTGCGCCCTCTGGCGACAGCGCCGTCGGCGGCGCTACGGGGCATGACGTGTGTATCCCTCCGGGGTAGTGCCGTGGCGGTCCTGTCCCGCCCGGCAGGTCCACAGGATAGGCCGGGCGACCGGCCGTACGGGTGACTGCCGCCAGGTGGGTGGGGCGCGGGCGGTTCGTTCAGCCGGAGCGGGCAGTGGCGCGGATCAGCCACACCGTCGCGGCCAGGCACAGCGCCGAGACCCCGCCCAGCAGCAGCGGCACAGCCCGGACCCCGGACCACTCGATGGCCTTGCCGAGCGCCGGGCCCGCCGCCACTCCCCCGATCATTGACGCGGCGATCACCATCGCACCCGCCCTACGGGCCTGCGGGGCGGCCTTGTTGAGCCAGGGCAGCCCGGTCGGGAAGATCGGCGCGATGAAGAGGCCGACGCCGGCGTACGCATACGGGGCGAGCCCGGGGATCGCGGCGAGCAGCAGGCAGACCGTCATGCCCGCGCAGGAGACGGTGATGATGGCCTGGGGGGAGAAGCGGAGCGCGAGGGGTGCGACCAGGAAGCGGCCGACGGTCATCATCAGCCAGTACACGGAGGTGGCGGTGGCGGCGACCCCGGCGCCGTAACCGACCGTCTCCAGGTGCGTGGGCTCCCAGCCGCCGACGCCTGCCTCGATGCCCACGTGCAGGACGTAGAGCGTGACGAAGACGGCGAGGACTGAACCCAGGCTGCGGCCGAGGACCTGTCCCCCGTTCTCCTGCCGCTGGTCCGCGCCCGTCGGCGCCGGCGCCCGGTCCCGTACGCCCCGCAGGCACAGCAGCAACGGCAGGTTGGCCGCCGCGAAGGCGAGGAAGACCGCCGGGTAGTGCGCGGAGCCGATCGCGCCGATCAGCGCCGGGCCGAGGATCGCGCCGATGCCGAAGTGGGCGTTGAGGATGTTCAGCATGGCGGTCGAACGGTGGCCGAAGCCCACGGCGAACAGTTGGTTGAGGCCGTAGTCGATGCCGCCGAAGCCGAGCCCGGCGAGCAGCGCCGCGGCCAGTCCGACGGGCCAGTTGGGTGCCAGGGCGAAGCCCGCCGCGCCGACGGCCATGAGCAGGTAGGAGGCGCCGAGGATCCGCCGGTTGCCGATCCGGCCGAAGAGGCGGTCGAAGAGCAGGACACCGGCCACCCCGCCGATGAAGTGCGCGCTCAGCCCCAGCCCGGCGGCGGACGGCGACAGCCCGAACTCCTCGCGGAAGGCCGGGATCGCGGGCCCGTACAAGGCCTGGAGCGCACCGATGAGGACGAAGCCCGCACAGGACGCGACCACGGCAGCGGGGCTGAACACCCTCTCGTCCGGCGGATGTTGGGGGTGGCTGACCGCTCGGACGGTCGGCGGGTCGGTCACGGCGGCGGCTCCAGCTGACAGCCCACGGTGCGGTGGGCGACGGACGCGACGGACGCGACGGACGCGACGGACGCGACGGACGCGACGGACGCGACGACGGAATGTTACCGGTAACATTCCCGCGTAACACTCCCGCCGTCAAGCACCCCGGAACAGACGTCGACCTCCACCGCCATGAGCGACAACCTGGCGGTGGAGGCCGACGGGAGTTGAATCAGCCGATCGAGTGGATCACTGGTAGGTGATCCCCGACGTGGAGTAACGGCAGTGCGTGCCGTCCGGCCCGCTCCCCAGCGAAGTCGGCTCGGACCCGCTGGAGTTGCCCTTGAACCGCTCGCAGATGGTGATCTTCTTGCTCGCGTCACCGACCACCGTCACGCCCGAAATCGTGGCCGTGTCACCGTAGTTGGCGTTGATGCCTGCCAGGACCTTGCCGGGGCTGGTCGCCTTGACGTTGCTGATGACGATGTGGCGCTGGTACTGCGTGCTGCAGTTGCCGCACGCGCGGGCCAGCTTGCCGAAGTCGGCGACCTGGAAGTCGTTGATGGTCAGTGTGCCGGCGCCGTTGTGCTGGAAGACCTTGTCGTCCGCCTTCTTCGCACCACCGCCCACGACGAGGTATGTCGACGAGGCCGACTTGCCCTTGAAGGTGGCGGCGTCTTCGCCGACATCCTCCCACCACACGTTCTGCAGGGTGCAACTGCCCATGCAGTGCACGCCGTCGGCGGCCGGGGCGCCCAGAATGACGTTCTTCAGCACTGCACCGTCGGCGAGCTTGAAGAGCGGGCCCTGGTTCTCGTCCTGGTCGCCGCTGCCGAGGGCTCCGGAGCCGGCGAAGCGCTTCAGGCTGCCGTCGTAAGTATCGGAGACCTCGATCGTGGCGCTCACCGACTGCGTGCCAGCGGCGGTGGGCCAGGCCCCCAGGGCCGTACCGCCGCTGCTGCCGCCGCTGTCACTGCCACTGGTGGCGGCCGAGGAGGAGACAGCGGCGGAGGGGGTCTTGCTCGCCGTGGCGCTCGGGGAGGCGGAGGGCGAGGTGGACTTGCTCGGCGAGGCGGAGGCCGAGGGGGAGGATGAGGATGAGGGGGAGGAGGTCGCCGTCGACGAGGCCGTCGGGGACGGGGACGGCGAAGGGTCGCCCTCGGCCACCAGCGTCCACAGCTTGCCGCTCGCCTTGTCGCACGAGTTCTGCTTCGCCAGCCCGTCCTTGACGTTCAGGCACTTGCCGCTCTTGGCGTTGACCAGGTGGTACGTGTCCTCCAGCGAGTTCAGCTTCCAGACCTGCGAGGCCGTGCCGTCACAGGTCTGCTGCTGCACCGCCTTACCGACCGAGGTCGAGGCACCCTTCACCCCGGCGCACAGCTCGCTCTCCACTGCCGTGACCGTGAACCCGTCGCCGCTGTCGGCCAGTTGCCACAGCTGCGCGCTGTCGGTGTCGTCGCAGCCGGCCGTGGCCAGCTGCGCCCCGCTCGCCTCGGCCGTCGACGGCACGGTCAGACACATGCGGTCGGCGGCGTTCACCAGGCGGTAGGCCCCGGCGCCCGGGCCCGACGCGGACGCCGTCATCAGCATTGCGCCGGTAACCACGCCCGCGCCCAGTGCGGCCACCAGCGCTCCGATCAGGACCCCCCGGCGGCGGTTGCTCTTCCTTCTGCGCCGCAGCCGTCGCGTGGTTGTTCTCTCGCTCACGTCGTCACTCTCGTTCGGAAGCTCGGGCGTTCGGAGAACCGGGTTCGCGTACCCGTCCGGTTCGGGTCGGCCGCCCGCCCGGTCCGGGTTCCTCACCCGCCCCTCTGGTACCTCTGTCGCCGCCGGTCACACAAGAGTTGCCGCGGATGCAGATTTCGTGAGCCCGGAGTGATCACGTGGGGGATGCCGGCCGGACCTCGCTCGGACCTGGTCGCCATCGGACACCTGGTGAAACGAACAAGCGGATGAAATGCCTGTTCACGGCGGCTGGTGATCGGCCTCGCCCCCCTGCGAGGCGTGGTGGACCGGGGGCGGCACAGTGCGGTCTTCGCTGTCGGACGGCTGACGAGGCCGGCAGCATCACTCCTCGAAGATGTCCGGCGCGAGGACGAGCAACAGCATCGGCATGGGGAAAAGCAGAGCCGTCACGACCCGGTTCACGCTCGCCGTCCTGACGCCCGTCAGCCAGGAGCAGGCGGACGGCATCGCCGCTCCGTGGCCGACAGCAGCGCGTGCTGTCCGCGCCGACGAACACAGGCAGGGTCATTTCCCTCCCGTGAGATCCGCGGCAGCGGGCGGCGGAGCCTTCTTACGGGGAACCGACATACGGGGAGAGGGGAGTTCGCCGTACTCGCCGTAGGTGTCGTAGCGACCGCCCTTGGGGGCCGGGGCCATGCTGAAGACGGTGCCGAGGATGCGGCCGCCCACGCGCTCCAACGCCTCGGCGGCGGTGCGGACCTGTTCACGGCTGGTCTTCGAGGCGCGGACGACGAGCAGTGTGCCCTGGGTCAGCGGGGCGAGTCCGATGGTGTCGGCGACCGGCAGCAGCGGGGCGGTGTCGAGGATCACCACGTCGTAGGTGCTCGCGAGTTCGCTCAGCACCTCACCCATCCGGGCCGAGGCGAGCATCTCGGTGGGGTTCGGCGGCACAGGGCCGCTGGCAAGCACCGAGAGCCGACCATCGGCCCGCTGCATCACGTCCGCTACACGCGCCTGCCCGATCAGCACAGTGGTCAGTCCGGCGTCCTGGACAAGGCCGAAGGTCTTGGCCACGCACGGCCGGCGCAGGTCGCAGTCCACCAGGCAGACGGAGACACCGGCCTCGGCAAGGGAGAGGGCCAGGTTCATGGCGGTGCTGGTCTTGCCCTCGCCGGGCACCGAACTGGTCACCATGATGGTTCGAGGACTGTCGTCGACCTGTGCGAACCGCAGATTGGTGCGCAGTTTACGGAAGGCCTCGGCGCGCTTGGAGTGCGCGGCGGCGACGACGAGCGGTCGTCTGGGTGCGTCCTTGGCGTACGGGATGGCTCCGAGGCCCGGCAGACCGGTGAACTCGTCCAGCGCCTGGCTGGTCTTGAGGGTGGTGTCGAGGGTCTCACGCACTACGACGAGTCCGGCACCGAGCAGCAGCCCACCGAGCACACCGACAGCCAGATTGAGCAGCGGGCGCGGGGAGACGGGCCCGACGGGTGGCACCGCCCGCTGGATGATGCCCAGCTTGACCGGGGAGACGGGCACGTCCTGCTCCCGGGTCGTCCGCGTGGGTGTCTCCAGCATCTCGACGACGTCTCTGAAACGCTCGGCGACGGCGTTGGAGATCCTGGCGGCAAGCTTGGGATCGGTGTCCCGGACGGTGATGTTGATGAGCACGGTGTTGAGGGGGGCCTCGGCGGTGATCCGGGACGCCAGCTCCTCCGGTGTGGTGCGCAGCCTCAACTCACGCACCACGGGCCCGGTCACATGGCGGGTCGGCACGACGGCAGCGTAGGACTGCACGCGGGCCTGCGAGAAAGTCTGTCCCTGGCTCAGCTGAGCGGTGTCCGCACTGCCGCGGGTGGCGACGAAGAGCTGAGTCCTGGCCTCGTAGACGGGAGTGCTCAAGCTCGTGGCGGCGATCGCCGCCCCGAACGCGAGAGCCAGGCAGACCACGACGATCGGCCAGCGCCTGGCAACGGCTTCCAGGAATCTGCGGAGATCCAACCTGCACCCCTCATAGAACCGAGGGAACCGCCCGAAGAGGGCGTTTTGCTCCCTATGTGTACTGCGGAACATAGGGGCTCCAACACCTCAGCCCAGGAAGCCACTCCATGCCGAACCGGCATACAGCCCACAGGAGAGCATGAATTACACCATTTGGTGACTTCTCGGAAGAACTGCACTGTTCTGCAGCTGTATGCGCCGACTGCCCGTGTATGCAGTGTCCATGACGGAGCGGCAGGTGCGTACCGAAGTCCTACGATGCCCCAGGGCCTGTCCGGCGGATCACGCCTGGGCCGCGGGGTCTGGCACGCACTTCTGCCGCGTTGTCGTCGGTCGCCGACGCTCCGCGTCGACTCCCTCCTCCGCCTTGCAGATGCACGCACCAGACCCCGCTCACCGGCGCTTTCGGGGGCACCGCAGGTTGAGGTCGGCGTGATCCGCCGGACAGGCCCTGGGCCCGCGCCGGGCCGTACCATCACGAACGTACTGCCGGCCGTCGCCGCGCTTGCCCTGGCCGCCGTCTCGGGGACGCCCCTCGCCTCCTGCGCGACGGGGAACGCGGTGGAACATCACACGTCGGGTGCAACCGCCGGGAGCCGGGCGGTGGAAGGCCAGTCGTCTTCCGCGGAGGGCGTCGAGCAGTTGCGGGTCAAGGTGCTCGATGTCCTGCCGCATGATCCGCAGTCCTTCACTCAGGGACTGGAGATGGCAGGTGACACGCTGTACGAAGGAACCGGCCTGGCGGGGCAGTCCTCGGTACGGGCAGGTCCGCCCGGCGGGCACCCCTCGGTCCGCGTGACGTTGCCCCCGCCGCTGTTCGGCGAGGGGATCACCGTCCTCGGCCGGAAGCTCTGGCAACTCACCTGGCGGAACCGGATCGCCATCGAACGCGACGCCAGGACTCTGTCGGAGGTGCGTCGTCTCCCGTACCCCGACGAGGGCTGGGGCGTGTGCCACCAGCCGTCCGGGAACCGGCTGGTGACGAGCGACGGATCGTCCCGGCTGACGTTCCGGGACGTGGACACGCTTGCGAAGACGGGCGACATCACCGTCACCGAGGACGGCCGGCCCGTGACGGAGCTGAACGAACTGGAATGCGTCGACGACGCCGTGTACGCCAATGTCCTGCCCACCGATCGGATCGTGCGCATCGACTCCGCCACCGGCGCGGTGACGGCGAGCATCGACGCCACGGACCTGCTGCACGAGGACGAACGCGTGCGCGGATCCGTCCTGAACGGCATCGCGTCCGTCCCCGGAAGCGACCAGTTCCTGATCACCGGCAAGTTCTGGCCCAAGATGTTCCGCGTCGTTTTCGTTCCCCGCGACGGACTCACCCGCTGACGCCCGTCCGTCGCGGACGGAGGGCAGCGGCCCGGAGGAGGAGTGAGCGCCACACCATCAAGTGACTTCTGGCAACACCGAGCTGTTCGGAAGTCGTACGCCCCCTTCGTCCATGTATCCATGTGTCGGTCAGAGGCTGGTGCCACACCGCCGCCCGGCCCGGACTCAACCGTGAAGAGCGGGGAAGAGATGACATCACCGACACAGCTGGCTGCCCTGACATCGGCCTGCGCCGGCTCGCTGCCGGCCATGCGTCGCCGCCACAGGTCATGACGGAGCGACAGGTGCGCACCGCGGTTCCACGGCTTCCCGGCACCGTCCGGGGCGTCTTCCGTCTGCTCGGATCCGGTCGGCGCCGTTGGGTCAGGAACGCCCTGCTGGCCGTCGCCGCACTTTCCCTCCTCGGCGCCGCATGGGTCGGGATTACCGGGCTGCTCGCCCGCTCCGAGCTGCTGAAAGCGCAGCGAGAGTTGGCAACGCTCCGGCAATCCGTCATGGGCTCACCGGGAAATGCCACTCCGGCGAGCCCGGACGCGGCGATGCGGTCCGCGGCGGCACATGCCGCCCGAGCGCATCGACTCACCACCGGACCTGCCTGGTACGTGGCTTCGCACGTGCCGTTCCTGGGCCGGCCCGTCAGCACGGTTCGTGGCATGGCCCACGCCGCCGACCAGGTGACCGGTGATGTGCTGCCGCCGATGGTGCACCTGGCGTCGCATTCGACCGACAGGGCCCGCGACGGCGGGCTTCCGGCCCTGCTGTCCGCGCTCGGGGACAGCGCCCCCGCTCTTGAGCAGGCCGCACGCGCTGCCGCCGACACTCGTGCTCTCGCCGAGAGCACGCCTCGCGCACCCTGGGTACCGAGCGTCGATCGCGCGCGTGCCCAGCTGGTTTCTCAGCTCCACCGAATGGCCCCCGCCCTGGCCGACACGGCATCGGCGGCCCGCGTGCTTCCGTCCATGCTCGGAGCGGACGGCCCACGGCGGTACATCGTGGTGTTCCAGAACACCGCCGAAGCGAGAGGCACAGGAGGGCTGCCCGGAGGCTTCGCCGTACTCACAGTCGATCAGGGCGATCTGCGGTTCGAGACCTTCGGCACCGACACCATGCTGGCCGACGCGCACGCCTCGGTAGACCTGGGAGCCGAGTACCGCACGCGGTACGGCGCCATGGATCCCACCGGCACGTGGGCCAACTCCAACGTCAGCCCTCATTTCCCCTATGCGGCCCGCATCTGGGCAGCGGCATGGCGCGACCACAGCGGACAGCGGGTGGACGGTGCGATCGCCCTCGATCCCAGCACACTGGCACGGTTTCTCCGGGCCACGGGCCCGGCCCGGCTGCCCGACGGAACGGCGGTCACGGCAGACAACGTACTGGATCTCACCGAGCGCACCGCTTACGCCCGCTTCTCCGACAGCCGGGAACGCAAGGCGTACCTCCTCGACGTGGCACGCGCCGCCGCTGCAACGCTCGTCGACGCCCTGGACGGCCCTCAGCAGCTGCCGGGCCTGCTCAGGGCGGCCTACGACGTCGCGGCAGAAGGACGCCTGCAGGTGTGGAGCGCGCAGCCTCGGGAGCAACGCCTCCTGCAGTCCCGGCCCCTGTCCGGTGCCCTGCCGACGGACCCGGGGCCGTTCGCCGGACTGGTGGTGAACAACGCGGCCGGCGGAAAGCTCGACTACTACCTCGACCGGGAACTGCACTGGATTCCCGGCGGTTGCACCAAGAACGGTCGATCGGTCACCGCTCGGATCACCCTCACCAACCGGGCCCCCACATCGGGCCTCCCTCTCTACGTCACCCAACGTGTCGACAAGCCGCCCTACCGCACGCGGCCGGGTGACAACAGGCTGCTCGTCTCCTACTACGCCGCCTCGGGTGCTCGGTTGACCGGTGCGACCCTGGACGGCCGCCCGATCTTGGTGAACAGCGGCGTCGAACGCGGCCACGCCGTCTACACGTTGGATGTGGAACTGCCGGCGCAGCACAGCCGTACGCTGACGCTCCACCTTCTCGAACCGGTCAGCGACCGGGCCCCGGCACTATTGCGCCAGCCGCTGGTCACACCACTGCGTACCCACGTGGAGCCCGCCCCCGCCTGCGACAGCTGACCGGGACGCGGCTCATCCGGTCAGCACGGCCGCTGCGATCCGTTCCACCACCCCTTCGATCCTCGCAAAGCACTCCCGTACCTGCTGCGCCGGCGCACCGAGGGGGCGTCGACGTCGTCGTCGCCCACGGGCGTCCGCACGGCACCACGCCGAGCGGCCGCCCCCTGGACGAAAGCCTCGAAGCGTACAGCCGGATCCACCACGCCTGCGGCGTCCTCGGCCTGCACCAGTCGGGCGAACTCACAGAGAGTGAAAGCGCGGGACAACACCCGCACAGGGGACAGCCGCACAGCCGCCCCACGATGCTCCGTCGCGGCCCCCAGCACCAGATCCGAACTGCCGACCATCCCGGCCGTCAGGCAGGAGACGCTCCCCGAGCGATCGGCGCCCCGCCCGAGGAGGAAGCACTCGGCCGCCACCAGGGGCATGCCCGGAACGGCCCGGGTGCCCACGCTACTCAGACGAATCACCCGCCGAGCCCGCATATGGGACGTGACATCAGTATTCACCCGCTCATCCCTGGGACGGGAACGATCGCGTCCTGACCTGTTTCAGACCGGTACGCCGAGTCGCCCCCGGACGGCAACACATCAATCCAACTGGAACACCGGTACGCCTTCCAGGACCCTCGTCGCTCCACCTATTACTCGATCAGGGTGATGCCGGGCGAAAAAGGCCCGGCGAGGCGAAGCAGGTGGATCCGTGTATGTCTCAATGAGGCTCGGCGTGTACCCGATCCGGAAACCGTGGGGGTGATGAGGGTGTGTCAAAGGAAGCGCGTCGAGGTCCTGTGAAGGAGATGCAGCGGCATCTCAACACGACGTCGTCCGGAGCCACGCCGGACTCCGACGCGCGTCCTGGCCGGACCCGACGGACCGGAGCGTGCAGGAACCGGCGATCCTGGCAACGGCACCTGCGTACCTTCGGCTCCCTCACCGCGGCCGGTCAGGTCGAGTCGGCCCTGTCTTTCGCCACCACCGCCGTACTGATCAGGTTTGCCGGCAGCGCCGAGGCGGGGAAGGTGCTGTTCGTCCAGGCAGTGGCTACGATCTGGTTCCTGCTGTGGGATCCGCGCTTCGAAGACGCGCAGCAACGGTTCGTTCCTGCTGAGCAGCTTCGTGGCCCCGGCCACGGGACACGGCTGTATCTCCACCTGGTCCGGCTCGATATCGCCGCCGGGGTGC
The DNA here is from genome assembly GCF_053591955.1 of Streptomyces sp. NPDC002845. Classification (NCBI taxonomy): domain Bacteria; kingdom Bacillati; phylum Actinomycetota; class Actinomycetes; order Kitasatosporales; family Streptomycetaceae; genus Streptomyces; species Streptomyces sp. NPDC002845. The sequence goes on from NZ_JBSFUU010000101.1 coordinate 33,641, forward strand.
TGGCCACGGTCGTGGGCGTGGCGGCGGCCGCCGCGGCCACCGCTACAGGATGGCTCTCCACCGACCAACTGCCACTGCTCGTGCTGGCCGTGCTGGCCGCCGGAGCGGCCACGCCCTCGGGAAGCGCCTCGGCGGGTTTCGCGATCAGCGACCGGCTGTCCCGGCTCGGCCTGGTCCGCCTGGTCCTGGCCGTCTCCGGATGCCTGGTGACGCTGGCGGCTCTGAGGGTCGCCGGCCCGGTCGGGTACCTCACGGCGACCCTGGTCATGGCGCTGGTCTCCACGGCCGTCCTCACCGTCGGTGCCTGTAGGCGCGTACGCGAAACATGCGGCCCAACCGCCGTCGGCCCTGTCGCGATGCCGAGCGGCCTGGTGCCCTTCCTGGTGAAGAGCTCGGCGACGGGGTCCGTCTCCGTGGCCGCGGACAGTGGCGTCTCCGTACTGGCAGGGCTGCTCGGCGGACCCACACTGGTGACATCCCTGAAGATCGCCACCGCTCCGGGCCGCCTCTTCGCAAGTTTCGTCAGCCCGTTCGCGGCACAGCTCTACCCTCGTCTGGCCCGAGCCGGGGCACTCGGGCACCGGGCCGCGGTGCTGAGCGACGCCCTCCGCGTCAGCGCGCTCACCGCAGTGATCGGAGCGGTAGCGGTGCTGGCCGCCGGTGCCCTCATCGGCATGCTCCTCGGTCTGGTGTATGGGCCCGACGTCGCAGTCCCGTCAACGGCGGCCGTGGTCCTGCTGGCAGGAGCCGCCCTGCGCGGCACGGTGGTCTGGAGCAAGGTGCTGCCGTCTGCATTGGGGTTCCCGGGTGTCCGGCTGGCCTTTCTGACAGCCGAGGGCGTCTGCCAGCTCGGCCTGCTCGCGGGTGTCACCCAGGTCTGGACCGACACCGGGAGCATGACGCTCGCCTTCGCCTGGTGCTCCGTCGGCCTGCTGTTCCTGAGCACGATCGGCTGGTTCGTGGTGCTGTGGCTCCTGGTCCGCATGCTGCCCGCCGGCATTCCGGAGCCTCCGCTCTGCCGGAAGACGACGAATCGCGTCCCGTGAGCCCGCCGCGCCCCGGGACGTCAGTCGGCCGGATCGCCGCCGTGGGTCGGCAATCCACGCAATGCGGTCGTCGCAACCCGCGAGGGGATCCACTGCCGCGAACGGCACCTGGTCGCGGTAGCTGTGTGGTTCAACACGACCGGCGCCTTCCGGGCGTGGGCCAGGGATCCTCAGACTGGTCGCGGCCGGGCCTCACCGTCAGTCGAGCCCACACGCTCAGGCCGCTCGGGACTCTCCGTCGGGCGAGCGCCGGAACGGGCCTACGGAGGTGAACCGTCCGAGTCCGGCCACCCCGTGTCGCCGTTCCGTGAACCGTGACCCCCTATCGGTCGATGAAAAGTGACCCCTTCCGTGATCGAGTGATCAGTCTGGCTCCATGGGAGTCAGGT